>CANQCE010000055.1 GCA_947589655.1 uncultured Clostridia bacterium
CCTTCACGCGGCGTTGCTGGGTCAGAGTTCCCTCCATTGCCCAATATTCCTAACTGCTGCCTCCCGTAGGAGTCTGGACCGTTCTCAATTCCAGTGTGGCCGGTCATCCTCTCAGATCGGCTACTCGTCGTCGCCTTGGTGGGCCGTTACCCTCACCAACTAGCTGATGAAACGCAAACTCATCTATTACCGGATTGCTCCTTTCACCCCTGCCTGATGCCAGGCTGTGGTCATATGCGGTATTAGCAGTCGTTTCCAACTGTTATCCCCCTGTAATAGCCAGATTGCTCACGCGTTACTCACCCGTCCGCCACTAGGAATGTCAACAGCACAAAACATACTTGCCTTGATAACCCCATTCCAGTTGTTTACTGAAATGCTGCCACCATTTGTCATCCTGAGCCAGCAACCTTTGGTTGTTGAAAGCGAAGGATCTCCTTCTTAATTGGTAGGAGATGTTTCGCTACGCTCAACATGACTTAAATATGCTTTGTGCTGCCAACACACCTCGTTCGACTTGCATGTTTGAAGCACGCCGCCAGCGTTCGTCCTGAGCCAGGATCAAACTCTAAAATAAAACTTAATTCTTTTCAGAATTTATTTTAGGTTAATTTTGCATTTACACTAATGCTTTCCTGACTTTAACTTACATTGACTTGTTCTTAATAACTTTGCGTTATTTGAAGTTTAATTCTTGTCTTTCTCACTATTTAATTGTCAAGGAACTTGCTGACTTATTCAATGTCAGCATTGTTATTCTACACTATTCGCCACCACTTTGTCAACAGTTTTTCAAAAATTTTTTAACTTTTTTAAACTTTTTTCATGTTTTTTCTAAATTATCCACCGCCACGCACCCACATGTATCACAAAAAGTGGGATTTTTTGCAAAAATTTCTTACTTTAAGCAAAATTTTTTAAAGCATTCTATAATAAAAAATAAAAATTTATATGTAGCCAAGGGCGCTTTGCCCCTGGCGATATCGTTTTTCACGAGGCTTCTTCATTCTTTGGCTCTGCCGCACTTTTCTGCCCTACATTAACCTTCTTGGAAAGTTCAATCAGCTTTTCAATAGCCGAGGAAACTTGCTTGGCATCAAACTTTATGCCTTGTTCTTTGCAAAATTCCTCCGCCCAAGTGAGCACGGCGTTTTTCTTTTCTTGCCCAGTGCTGTCCACCATTTCTTCGGCTTTGATGATAAATTCACAAAGGTTGGATTTTAAAATATTCCAGTTTTTCTCTTTGATAATTTTTACAAGTGCGGTGACAAAACCAATGATAGGAATGAGAAGGGAAGTGCAAAGAGATATCAGTTCCATAATTTCCTTGCTTGACATTTTTAACTCCTTCCCCCTCACTTTCAATATATGGAAAAGCAAGTTTTTTGTTTTGCGTTTGTGTTTTGAACATAAAAAATACAAAAACAATTCATGACAAATCAAAAAATAAAAATGGGTTTGTTGCCGCCCGTTTTTAGTATTTTTCTTTTATAAGCCTTCCAAAAAGTTCGTAAATTTGTGGACAAGATTTTTTCAGCACAACAGGTCTGCCCTCTTTGTCAAGAAAACAATGCGTGCTTTCGCCTGTGCAAACAACACTGCCGCCGCTTGTCATTACATAAGAAATTGTAAAACGAATTGGCGTCATTTCGGTCATGTGCGTTTCAACCTGCAAAGTGTCGCCATATGTGGAACTTTTTTTGAAATGTGCTACCACAGAAAGCACTGGCGAAACCAGTCCCTCCGCTTCCATGCACTCGTAACTGTAGCCGACCTGTTCCAAAAAGTCGCTGCGCGCCTCCTCCATGATGCGAATGTAGTTCGAGTGGTGCGTTATGCCCATTCTGTCCGTTTCATAATACTGAATTTTGTGATTGTAAATTGCCATTTTGCCCTCCGTTATTTTTTATTTAAGTTTTTCCTTTTTCCGCCTTTGCAAATTTCAGTTATTTTGCCTCCGCGGATTACATATGCCTGCCCAAAAAGCGTTTCTTTGCCGTCAACTTGCAAAATGTATGCCCCATTTGTCAGTGCCAGCAAATCTTTTTTGTGGCTGTCCGGAATAAAATGCTCTTGCAACAAATTTATGTTCTCTGGGCAATATTCGTTCCCATTTATCAAATTAAAATGCGGAATAATTATATTCTCAGAAAACCCAAGCCCACGCAGCCACTTTTTCATTCCCGGAACATAGTCTTCGTCTGGATAGTTATATTTTATCTTGCACAAATTCATGGCGCCAGCGCTTTTGCCAACAATAACGGCACTGGTCTTTTTCGCCCACTTTTTAAATTTGATTTGTTTTAAAAATTTATACTGTCTTTCAAGTTGTCCGCCCTGCAAAAATATCAAACCTGCCGAAAGCAAAATTTCTTTGCTGCGCTTTTTGTTGCGGTTGTCCAAAACAACGCACTCTTTTAAATTGAATTTGTTTTCTTTCAGGCAATCAAACATCCGTTGGGACGAATTGTCGTTCCATTCAAAATTCACTGGGTCATTGCACACAAAAACAAAATTGCCTTTGCCTGTCAACTTTTTAAGATTGCTTGCAAATGCATTGCTTTGGTCTAATTTTGTGCCAATTTTAACTCCGTTTTCATCTCGAACGGAAATAAAGCTATCGCTGGTAAGAAAAATTTTCATAAATCACCCTTAAAATTTGTTTTATTCAGATGTGTCCACCAAAAAATCAAAATCTTTTTTGAATGGCTCAATGTTTGCTTTGAACTGACTTGTGCGAAGGTTGTAAGCCTTTTCAATTTCTTCTGGACTTAAATTTTTATCTCGCAAATTTCTGCGTTTAAGTTCTGTTTGCTTGTCGCACTCGAACCATATCCTCAAAGCACCCTCTTTTGGAAGAAAAACCACGCCTATGCCCTCAACAATTGTAAGGTTGGCATCCCCACGAAGGCGTTGCATCTCACTCCTTTTTGGCAAAATGTAAGCATCTTTGCCCTCTTTCAAGGCCTGCAAAATTGGCAGAACCCCTCGCAAGAAATATGACCCCTCACAACACGAAGTATAACGCCCCACGTATTTTTCTCCGTTCAACTGCCAAGTGGTTATGCTGTTTCTGCGCAGGGTTGTGTCCACAATAAAGTCGTCCATGGAGATGATATTAACAATTCCACCTTTCGCCTCAATTTTGGCTTTTAAGTTGTTCGCAAAAGTTGTTTTGCCGCTTCCGCCATTGCCAGCAAGGAACAAAAATTTGTGTTTGCCAATGTGTTTTTCAATTTCTTCCAATTTAATCTTTTTCATATTGCCCTTTTTCAAAAAATCTATTTAAAAATTTATTTCGTAAAAATCTTGAACAAACTTTTCGCCGTTCTTTTCGCGGACTGCATTTTGGCTATGGGTGTATTTTAGCCCACAAGCAAGTTGCATTTTTGCAGACGGCAAATTTTCATGGTCGCAACTGCAAACAAGTTTTTTTGCACCAAGTTTTTTTGCAAGGCGGATGAGTGCCTTTAAAATTTGCTTGCCATAGCCTTTGCCGCGATAGTCTCTGCCAATGCCAATGCCACAATCCTGAAAAACTTCGTTTTCTTCCTCTTTTAAGCCAGCAATGCCAATCGGCTCACCGCTTGATTTTTCATAAACAAAATATGCAAAGTTGTGTTTTTGAAAATTCAGAGTTTTTTGCATCCTCTCTTTGGCTTCTTTTAAAGTTTTGCTTGGTTCCCACAGCATAAATTTGGCTGTATCCGCCTGCGACCAAAAATTTTTCAGCATTGCTTTGGCGTCCTCTGGCTGCGCTTTGGCAAGTATTAAATCTCGCGTGGAAAGGCGCGGAAACGCTTCCACTTTTAGCACATTTTTCAGTTCTTTAATTGCTTTTGCGCGATGTGAAACGGCGTTTTTCTCATCTGGGAGTGCCTCGGCAAAAGTTTTGCCAAGTTCATCAGAGTAAAAAAGTGGGTCAAAGCCAAAACCGTTGCTGCCCATCTCTTTTGTTAAAATGCGGCCGTCCGCCCTGCCTTCAACATAAGAGCAGTCTCCATTTGGCTCAATTTTGGTTATCACACAAACAAAATGCGCAGAACGGTCTTTAACGCCTTTCAATTCTTGTAACAACTTTTTCCTGTTGGCAGCATCATCGTGCTGACCGGCATATCGAGCGCTATAAACGCCCGGCCTGCCGCCCAGAGCATCCACGCAAAGTCCACTGTCATCTGCAAGCACGGTGGCTTTGATGTGCTTTTTCTTTAAAAACTCCGCAACGGCATGAGCTTTTAGATAGGAATTTTCCACAAAAGTGGTGCCAGTTTCTTCAATTTCGTCACAAAAGCCAATTTCCGCCATGGATAAAATTTGCAAATTCGAAAATATCTTTTTAAATTCTTCAATTTTGTGCTGGTTATTGGATGCTAAAACAATTTTTTTCACGCTTTTTTCCTCTCTTTTTGTGATATATCCAAACTTTTTCCGTTTTCGCAGATTTGTTTGCATTTTCCGCCGTCAAAGCGATAGCCTTCGCCAAATAGAATTTGCTTTTTGCCGTCATCCACAATGTATGCCCCATCCACTATGGCATAAAACGGCTTTTTGGGGCTATCTTCCAGCAAAATTTTTTGCAAGTCGTCCCACTCATCAAAATGCGGCGAGTGCTTGTAGTGCGGTTCTATGTTCACTTTTGTAAGTCCCAAACCCTTGAAATATCTTTTGTTTTCAAGTTCGTCTTTATCTTCTGGCGAACAATAAACCTCGTCTGCCAAATTAAGTGCACCTGCACTTTGCCCAACCACAACTTTTGCATGCTTTTTTAAAAGTTTGGAAAGGTTCAGTTCTTCAAAAAACTCCATTTCTTTAATGGTATCGCCACCTGCCAAGAAAACCAAATCGGCATCTTTCAAAATTTCTTCTGCTTGCTGCTGTGTTCTTGCATCAATTACATAAAGTTGCTCAAAATTAAAGCCAGACATATTAAAAGATTGAAAAGTGAGTGCGCCGTAACTATCGTTGATGTCGTAGGTGTTTTTATTGCTGCTCACAAACACAAATTTTTTGCCACCCTTCACATACTTTTGCAAATTCTCCACAAAAAAGTTGGTGTTGTCAAGTTTTGTAACCTGCCTCACGCCGTTAATTTTTTTTGTTGCCCCAACATCACTTGTTAAAAATACAATCATACCTTAACCTCTTAAATTTTTTAAACAAGCCCCATTATTTTGCACTCAGCCTTTTGGCAATTTCTTTGGCTTTTTCTTGTGCCTCAAGGTTGTCTTTTGCTTTAATTTCGTCTGTATTTAAAACCAAAACCTCATTTTCTTTATCAAAAGTGGAGTTTGTTTTGTAAAAGATATATTCCGCCTGCCTTAAAGCCAAATCTTCATTGCTTTCTCCCTGCAACCTTTTGCAAGGATGTCCGCCGCCGGTTAGAAAAAGAACCCCTGTTTTTGGTTTTGTCATTTTTCTTTTGCTATGATACGAATAATTAAATCTGGAAATGACATTTAGCATTGGCCCCGGAAGATTTGACATATAAATTGGGCTGGCTATTAAAAGCACATCGTAATCCTCATTTAAAATCTTGGAAAAATCGTCTTTTAAAACGCAAGGGGCTTTTTTGCACGCCTCACAATTAATGCAAGGCAAAATGCCCTTTTCGTTTTTGCTCAAATTTGGGAAGGCGTAAACATACTCCACTTCGCCATTGAAATTATCTGCAAAGGTTCTCACCAAACTTGCACAGTCCCCATTTTTTCTTGGGCTTCCAAAAATAATCAGCGCCTTCATAACCTCTCCCATCCTTCAATAAAGTTTATGTTTTCCAAAAGCCCCTCCTTGCTATAAAAAAATTATACCACATTCCTTTCAAAATGTGGTAGTTTTTTGTGGTGATTTATTTTGCCCGGCAATTATTTTTGATTTCCGTGAAGTTTTTTGATTTTTTCCGCTAAAAATCAAAATTTCACATTGTGAAAAAAGACTTTTTTTGCCCATATCCGCCAAAAAGGCCAAAAATGGCAAAAATAAAAAATCGCTACATCCCTTTTTTGGACATTATAGCGATTTTTTAAGAGTTGTCTAAAAAAAACAATTTACTTACTCTACTTGGAGCGGACGATGGGAGTCGGACCCACCTCTCAAGCTTGGGAAGCTCGCATACTACCGATGTACTACGCCCGCACGTTTCCAAAAGTGGCAAGCACTTTCGGG
>CANQCE010000056.1 GCA_947589655.1 uncultured Clostridia bacterium
AGTCCCGTGCGTCTGCCATTCCGCCACACTCGCATTGATTAAGTTTTTGAGTGGAAGCGCACAAGATTTTAAGTCCCATGCGTCTGCCATTCCGCCACACCGGCATATTTCGCAAGCTGCACTTTTGCTCATTTTTGCCGCAAGCGCCAAAAAGTGTCGCCCTTTCGTTTGCTTGCTCAATTTTGCGCCGTGTCCGCCCGTATGCAAACCGCAGCACTGCTTGGCGGTTTGGCGCAATCGTTTTTTTTGAGAGCCCATCTTCGTTTTTAGTCCCATGAGCTGCACTAGAAAACGAGGCTGCTTGTGATAACACATATATTTTAGCATACTTTTTGGCTAAATTTCAATAAAAATTCAAACAATTTTTTGTTTTTGTCAATTTTTTTGTTTAAATTTACGACAAATTCAATATTTTCTTCATTTATGCGGCAAATTTTTCATTTTTGCAACAAAAAAAGATGCAAAATGCATCTTTTTGGAGGTACCACCCGGATTTGAACCGGGGAATAAAGGTTTTGCAGACCTTTGCCTTACCTCTTGGCGATGGTACCGCTTGAAAACACAACAAATATATCATATTCAAAATGTTTTGTCAATTTATTTTTATGAAAAACTTATCTTTCTTGCCCCAAATTTGGAAAATCTCTGAAAACTTAGTGGAAAGAGATGTTTTTATTTTGTCTAAAAAGCGGCGATGTGATAAAATTATTTCAGATTTAAAGTTTGCGGAGGAGATATGTTTTTCTTTACCAGTGACACGCATTTTATCAGTCAAGAAGATTTGGCTTTTGATTTTAGGGGCTTTGATAGCACAAAAAAGTTTGACAAGTTTGTTATTAAAACTTGGAACAGGCAGGCAAAAAAGGGCGACACAATTTTTGTTATTGGCGACTTTGTGGATTGTCAAGGCGAGGGGTGTGAAGAATGGAAAAAGGCGCTCTCTTATGTGAAAAAAATCAAGGCGCAAGTGGTGCTGATTATGGGCAACAATGAAGATAGAGTGGTGAAATATTTTTTTGACAATAGTTTTGACAAATTTCGCGATTACTGTCTTAACCTTGGCTTTAAAGATGTGCAAAAAGACATGACTGTTACCTTTAATGGACAAGAGTTTTTTCTCACTCACAAGCCGATAAATTACAAGAAGGGCATGTTCAATCTTTTTGGGCATATGCACAGAAGCGGTGGGGTTTACAAGCCGTTTGGCCTTAATATTGGCTGCGACTTAAATCATTTTCGGCTGTATAGCGAAAAAGATATCCAATTTATGAAGGAATTAAAAGCAAAATATTGGGATAATGACAAAAATTTGAATATGAAGATAGATTAAAAAGCAAATTGCCTTTTTTCTACCTTTGGTCGTCGTCTAAAAATTCGTTATAGCCTTTTTCAAACTGCGTTTGGGCGATAGGGTCAAGCGTGAACAGCAAACCAAAAAGTTGCCCAACATGCACTTTTTCTTCGTTCATAATGTCCAAAATTGTGGCTCTGGCGGTTGGGTCGTCAGTGGCATAATAGTGGTTTTCGTATTGCGTGATTGCCAAAAGTTCGCCAACAATGTCCTCGCGGCAATTTTGGGCGGTGAGTTCTCTCTCGTCACTGGCAGCGTTTTTTGCTTTAACTTTTAAATTATCTTGCATTTTTTCCTCCTAAAAAAATAAAACAACACAAATTTGTGCTGTTTTTTTATATGAAAGGTGCGAGAATGTTGTGAGAAGTTTTTAGTGCCAATCAATAGGTGTTTTGCCGTGGGCGGCAAGAAAGTTGTTTGCTTTTGAAAAGTGTTTGCAGCCGAAAAAGCCGCGATAGGCGGAAAGTGGGCTTGGGTGAGGGGCTTTTAAAACCAAATGTTGCGGGGCAATCTGCGGCGCAAAAGCCTGAGCATTAGAGCCCCAAAGCATAAACACCATTGGGTCTTTTCGTTGCGAGAGCAGGTTGATGATTTGATTGGTGAAAGTTTCCCAACCCTTGCCGCGATGCGAATTTGCATTTGCGCGGCGCACGGTGAGCGAGGTGTTTAAAAGCAGCACGCCTTGCTTTGCCCAGCGCGTGAGGTTGCCAGTTTTTAAGCATTTTACGCCCAAATCGTCCTCAATTTCTTTGTAAATGTTTACCAGCGAAGGCGGAAGTTCCACTCCGTCTTGCACCGAAAACGCTAGCCCATGTGCTTGCCCTGGCTCGTGATAAGGGTCCTGACCAATAATCACCACTTTAACATCTTCAAACTTTGTGGCGTTAAGAGCAGCAAAAATGTTTTCCATGGCAGGATAAATGTCATATTTGGAATATTCTTCTTCCAAAAACTTTTGCAAATCTTTAAAATATGGCTTTTGAAACTCTGGCGCAAGCTTTTCCGCCCAATTTTTTGTTATCCTAATCATATGAAAAGTTTAGCATAACTCTGCTTTTAGTGTCAAGCGAGCGCGAAATTTATCAAAAAAAATGAAAAATACAATTAATTTGTTGACTTATATCCGTGTTTTTGTTTAAAATAAGAGTGTAGAGAAAGAACGATTTTGGTCACAAAATCGACAACACGATAAAAAAAGATTAGATAGAAAAGTAAAGGAGTTACGACTATGAAAAGAAAAATTGCGGGGGGGGGAATCGAGGATTCCGAAAATTAAAAAGTAGGCTTAAATTCACAGGATTGGCAATTCTGTTTCTTTTCACAATCACTTGCAGCTTAACAAGCGTTGTACTTGCTGCTCTCACGGCAAACGTGGGTAGCAGTTTTTCTATTTTTTATGAGCCGCAACTTGGCGTGGAACTGCCAAGTTTGAATAATTGCAATATGGTCAGCGAAATGAGCTCTGGAGACATTTTAATTTTTGACTATTGGGACAACTCCGAATTGGTTGAACATTTACTGAACATTAAAGATACAAGTTGGCGAGACTTATACGAAAACAATGCCGATTTTGGAATTAATGAGATTTATGAGTATGCCTGCCAATTTGATGGAATAGATATGACAATCCTTGGAGTGGAGGACACATATGTGGATTTGATTCTTTCCGATACAGACATATATGCCCCAGTGGATAGCACTAACTATTTTTTGCCTATTAGGGCGGCTGGACTTAGTGCAATTTATTTCAACAATTTTCACACAGACAGAGTTGAGATTGCCGACAGAATGTTTATGGCGTTCCAAACACCACTAAATTTAACCAACTTAAATTTTGCCAATGTAACAAGTGCAAAAAGTATGTTTACAGCCTACACTGCATACAACAAGTGTTTTATCAGCGAAAGCATGTTGACAAATACAGCAATTAACAATGCAACGGACAATTCAGTGCTATATAACAGCACGCATGATGAAAATGGGAACATTCATATGACCGAAGACAGCCAGTTTGTTTTGCCGGCGGTGGATTTGAGCGCGCTTATAGGCGAAACCGAAGATGATGAGGGCTTTTCATTTACGCTTAAAATTGGAGCTATGACGCTAGATGCGCAATTGCTCGGAACAGACGGAATTTATTTTGACAATTATAGCACCCCTGGGAACTACACAAATGCTGCAGATGTTCAACTTGTGAAAGATTATCAATCATTATTTGGGGAGATATATGCTGATGTGGCAGTCCCAGGTGCCCCAGCAACACATAGTAAAAACAGTTTGTTTACACATCCAAATCAATTAGGGGTCTATCTTGCATTTACAGGTGGTGGCAGTTTTGAATTTTGTTTGCTTTCGGACGCACCTATTTATGTTATAAACGCACCAGATTTTGTGAAAAACGCGGAGGATTGGCAAAGTGCGATGTTAAACAAATTTACCAATTCAACAGAATCGTATTTTCATTATTCCTTTAACAATTTTGACACAAGATTTTGGGGTTAAGGGCGAAAATTTGCAGAAACTTTTTTAAATTTGTTCATTTGTTTGACTATTTTTACGAAATTATATAAAATAAAAAAGAATATCATCTTTTTGGAGTTTTATATGGATATTTTTGAAAAAGTTAAAGGCGAACACAACTACACGGTTGCAAAAAAAATGGGAATTTATCCTTATTTTCATGCGCTCTCCAGCGGGCAGGACACCGAAGTTATCATGGAAGGGCATGACACAATTATGATTGGCTCGAACAACTATTTGGGCTTAACATCGCATCCTCGCGTGATTGAAGCAGGCGTGCAGGCACTTAAAAAATACGGCTCTGGGAACAGCGGCTCACGATTTTTGAACGGAACGTTGGACTTACATAAAGAACTGGAGGAACGCCTTGCAAAGTTTTTGCACAAAGAGGCGGTTATGACGTTCAGCACAGGCTTTCAGAGCAATTTGGGCATAATTAGTGCCATTGCCGGAATGCACGATGTTATTTTGTGCGATAAAGAAAACCATGCATCAATTTATGATGCGTGCAGGCTCTCTTATGGCGAGATGATAAGATACAAACATAGCGACATGGAGGATTTGGAGAAAAAATTGCAGGCAGTGCCAGAAAACAAGGGCATCTTGATTGTCACTGACGGCGTTTTTAGCATGAGTGGTGAAATTTGCAAACTTCCTGAAATTGTTAAACTTGCCAAAAAATATGGTGCACGCATTATGGTTGACGATGCACATGGACTTGGCGTTTTGGGCAAGCATGGCCGCGGAACAGCCGAATACTTTGGGCTGGAAGATGAGGTGGACATTTACATGGGCACTTTTTCAAAGTCGCTGGCAAGTTTGGGCGGCTACATGGCAGCAAAAAGAGAAGTTGTGGACTATGTTATGCACACATCCAGACCATACATTTTCAGCGCAAGCATCACGCCGGCATCTGCAGCGTGCGCGCTTGAAAGTTTGAAGATTTTGGAAGAAGAACCAGAGCGCGTTAAGGCGCTTTTGGACATCTCTGATTACATGAGAAAAGGACTGAAAAAACTTGGGGTGCACATTATAGACAGCATCACTCCAATTATTCCAATTTATGTTTATGAAGATGATAAAGCCTTTATGGCTTGCAAACTTTTGCTTGACCGCGGCGTGTATGTGAACCCAGTTGTTTCGCCAGCAACGCCAAAAGGCATGGCACTGCTGCGAACATCCTACACGGCAACTCACACCAAAGAACAAATTGACAGGGCAATGAAGGCCATTAAAGAAGTTTTGGACATTTTGCAAGTGAAATAAATAAAAAAACCGCGAATTATCTTCGTGGTTTTTTAATGTACAAATTTATGCACCAAGAGTTATCGCAAAATTTCCAGAGACTTCTGTATTTACTAAAAGAGATGAGAGAGTGATGGAAAAACCAACAACTATTCCGCCGAAATAGCTGCTGGCAAGAGTTGCCACTGCTTCATCTGATTCTATTCCAAAGACTCTTTTTTGGTTCTCTTTTAGTGTTTCCCAAGGAGTCCTTCCATCTTGTTTGATAAGTTCAATTAATTCGCTCATAGATTCTGCTTTTCCGGCAGAAATTGTGAAATCTGCTTGAGAATTGTCGCGGATTGTTTCTGCCGGAGGGCCAAAAAGAGAAGTTGATTCTATATTCTCTTGAGAGAGATTTTTTACTTCAAAATGAACAGGCAGTGGATTGTCTTTGTCTAAATTTACCAAACCGAACGCAAAAAGTATTGTGCCGGAACGTATATTGAATTTAGAACTATCAAATTCTTGTTCAGAAGTGATTTTTCCTTGTTGTATAAGAGTTGTAACTGCGGAGTTTTTTATATCATCTGAAGTGAAGTTAAAATCAAGGTTTTCAAATTTTTTGTCACTCACATTTTCATTTTTTGATATTTCCACATAATCTTGTCCGTCGATTTTGAATGAGTTTGCGTAGACATTACAGTTGTAGTTATAATTGTTATTGTCATATGAAAAAGTAGCAGCAATTGACGAACCCACTACCACAGCACAGTGAACATGTTTTGCGGTGTAGGATATGGAAAATCCGCTTTGCACTCTTGCCTGCAGGGCGGCAATGGTTATGCCCACGGATGTTGCCGCCACAATCAGTGTCATAGCCAGCGCACCTAAACT
>CANQCE010000057.1 GCA_947589655.1 uncultured Clostridia bacterium
GTCGGGGTGGAGGGTCTCGAACCCCCGACCTCACGGTCCCAAACCGCGCGCTCTACCAACTGAGCCACACCCCGAAAACTGCAACTTGCTGTTCCATTTTATTATATTTACAAAAAAATGTCAAGAATTTTTGCAAAGTTTTTCATTTTTTTATTGAATATTAAAAATTAATACAATTTATTCAATGCGTTGTGGGAGTATGGGACAGAAAAACGTGATTTTTCTGATTATAAAAACACCTCGTGGTCGGCAAAATTTTCTACGAAATTTAAATATCTTTTGGCTGTGGTTTCACTTAAAGGGGCAAAGTTATGATATGTGCAGCACACATTAAAGCCAAAATTTTTGACTAAATTTAAATCGTGCACGTGGCCAAAAAGAGTTAGGCAGTCCTTTGCATGGTCGGAAGGTTTGTGTGTGAGATAAACCCTTCTTCCAAGAACACTTTCGTCCAAATAAATGCCGTCTTTTATCACATCCGCAAAGCCGAGTTCAAGCAATTTCTGTTTGAACTGAGCAAAATTTTTGTAATCAGCCTTTTCGTAGTTGCCGCACACCAAAATAACTTTTCCATTAAGTTTTTTAACATAATCATACTGCCCAAAATCGCCCAAATGATAAACTATGTCGTTTGGTGCCACGGTGGCGTTCCAACGGCGCACAAGTTCGTGGTTCATTTCTTCCACAGTTTTGAAAGGCACTTGTTTAAGCCTAATTTTTCTTTCGTGAGAGAAGTGTGTGTCGGATGTGAAGAAAACTTGGGGTTTAAGCCCTTTGCTTTTCACTGAGTTTACTGCACTTAAAAAATCCAGCCAAACAAACGAATATTTTGGGGCATCAACAACAGTGGTAACCTTTCTTTGCACTGGCAGTTTAACGGCGTTTTCTTTGTTGAAAAAAGAGGCGGACATCTCTCGCGTGATAAACTTTTCTTGGTGTAAGATATAGGCGATAGGGGAGATATCGTATATCATTTTTATCTCTTTTTCTTGTTTTATGTATTCAAACCTATCAAAAAGCGATTTCAAAAAGTCGGTGACGTCATTTTTAGTGGTGTTATTAAAAAATTCGTAACGCGAGGTTATGTTTTGGCGCGCAAGGTTGGAAGGATATATGGTAAATTGCGCTTTGCTTTTTAAAACCTCGTAAAAAGCCTGTTTGTCTTTAACAAAATTGCTGTCAGTGAATTTTTCTAGCAAAATATTTCCGGTGCCCAACCACACAATTTTTAAATTTTTGGCGATTGTTGGCTTTAATTTTAACGCCATTGCCACATTTGTCAGCGTTCCAAGGCAGCAAAGAACAAAATCTTCTCCAGAACTGCAAAGAGAGATGATTTTTTCAACCGCTGGATTGCTGCTGTAATAGCCCTCCGACAAAAAGCCATCGCAACCCAAATACACAAAAGGCTTTTCTGGGGTGTGGTGGATGCCAAACAGCCTTAAAATGTGATTTGCTTCGTTTTTGCTGTCAATAAGCCCATCCCTGATAGAATAACCCCGTCTTAATGAGCCTGCTTGCCTGTCTTCTATTCGGAAAGGGGCAATGGTTATGCCCAAAATATTCAACCTATTTCTTTTGGCAAGGGCGTAGCATAGTGCAAATTGGTCGTCAATCTCGTTGCAAACATCACTGTCAATTAAAATGTTTATCTTCTTTTGCATATTTTCCTTCCTTATGTTTTGTATTATAAAGCATTTGGCAGGAAATTAAAAGCAAAACAGACAAAAAAATTGGAGGTTATCCTTCCAATTTTTTTCGGAGATTTTCCAAAATTTTGTTTTCTAGGCGCGAAACTTGCACTTGCGAAACGCCAAGCCGCTCGGCAATTTCGCTTTGAGTTTTGTCATAAAAATAGCGCATGAGAATGATTTTTTTGTCGCGCTCGTCCAGTTTTTCAATCAGGTCTTTAAGCGCAAATTTTTCCACAAAATCTTCGCTTTGGGAGGTGTCAAAGCGGTCGATTATTGTCAGACCATCTTCTTCGCCATCATCAAAGGGGGTGTATAGCGAAACAGGCATTTTGGCGGAGTCCATTGCCATAACAACATCTTGTTCGCTTATCTTAAAATGTGCAGCAATCTCGCCAATTGTGGCACTGCGGCCATTTTCCATTAAAAAACCTTCAACAAACTTGTTGATTTTTAAGTTCAAACCTTTAATTGCCCTTGAAACCTTAACAGCACCATCATCACGCATAAAGCGTTTAATTTCGCCAACCACCATAGGCACAACATAGGTGGAAAATTTAACGTTATATGAGCAGTCAAAGTTGTTTATTGCCTTTAAAAAACCCATGCAGCCAAGTTGATAAAGGTCATCGTTTTCAATGCCTTTGTCTTTGAACCACCTTATCACGCTTTTGATAAGCGGCGAGTTTTCATTGACCAAAATTTCCTTTGCCTGTTCATCTCCTGATTGTGCTTTTTTTATAAGTTCAAGGGTTTCATCTTGCCCCAGCATCAGCCCACCTTTTCGCTGGAAACGGATTTTATGCGCTTTGTCATTTTCACGCTTGTGCCAAAAGAGTTGGAAAGCACTTGAACATCGTCCATAAAACTTTCCATAACCGTAAAGCCCATGCCGGAACGCTCGGCGGAAGGCTTGGAAGTGTAGAACGGCTCGCGCGCCTTTTCCACGTCTTTTATGCCAACGCCTTTGTCGGTGACGGTGATTGTAACAACATCATCCTCTAGTTCGCAGCGCAAAATAACATCTCCTTTCACCGAAGTTGGATAGGCGTGCACCACGCAGTTTGTAACAGCCTCGCTCACAGCGGTTTTTATGTCCGTGATTTCGTCCACAGACGGCTCAAGTTGCACGCAAAAAGATGCCACGCAAACGCGCGCAAACCCTTCGTTCACAGAAAGTGCTTTAAAAGTCACTTCCATATAGTTTGAATATTTCATTTTTAACTCCTTTTTAAACAATTTTTGGCATGATGTCATACAGACCTGTCATTTTAAAAATCTTCTCCGCATGAGCGGAAGGGTTGGAAATGTAAATTGGAATGTCTCTGTCTTTCATGCGCTTGTATCTTCCAATCAAAACTCCAATTCCGGTGCTGTCCATGAACGAAAGTTCGGAAAGGTCAATTATTATTTTTTTAAAGTCTGGCTTTTCAAAAATTTCGTCCAGAGTTATTCGGGTGTAGGCGGCAGAATGCTCGTCAAGTTCTCCGCAGAGTAGCACATAAAGCACTCCGCCAGTGATGCGACTTTTTATTTGCATAGGCTTTTCTCCTTCTGCAAAAAGCATAACATACGAAATTGCCAGAATAACGGAATGTTTTGCCCTTTTTGTGCGAATTTTGTCCAACAAAAAAACACACCAAATAATCTGGCGTGTTATTTTTGAAAAATTATGAATTTAAAAGTTAAACTGCGCCTAAAATGATATGTATTTTTCCATCAAAACTTGCAGGGGAAGATGTGTCGGCAATATCAAGGCGGATTGTAATTAAAAGGCACGGCAGATTGTTTGATTTGCAAAAATCAAACAACTTTTGTGGATTGTATAATGTTGATTTTTCTATGCTAGCACCTTCAAAAAATGGTGTTAAACCGAGATTAAAAATGTCCATTGAAATCACTTGGGGACCAAAATTGTCAATGAAATCTACATTAGGATTAAAAATATTTTCTATAAACCCATCCACAATATCACAAATGGCGGCACAAACATCTTCTTGTCTGCAGTCAGGGAAACTGTTGCTTTCAAGAAAATAATCACGAAATTGCTCGTTAAGCGGATTGCCTGGGCTTAAATAAAATTCTCCTTCCGCAATGTCGCCATGCGGATTACTATAGGAAAAGACACAACCCTGAAAAAAAGTATTAATATCACAAAGCGGAAGACCGCCTATCACTCTGTTTAAATTAAATATAGGAAAAGCTCCGTTAACATAGATAAAGTAGTCATTCTCTTGGAGATGGAATTCCACATCCACACCACCATTGTAATAATCTATTTGGTTGTTGGACAAATCTAATATCTCACGGTTTTGAAGCATGGAGAAAATGTTCATATACAAAAGCGTAGTTTCAAAAAAAGCAGTGTAATAATAGCCGTCATCAACTAGCATTTTTATGTCATCAATGATGTATTCGCCATTTGTTGTATAATCTCCATTTACAAAATTATAAAAAGTTTCAAATGGGTCATAACTACAAAGGTCTATAAATTCACAATAAGCATCTTTCATGCCATAAAGGGTATCCATATCTTCAGCATTGTTTCTATCCAATGTTAATTTGCCAAAAGCGTCTAACAAATCATCAAAACTTGTTTTTCCAGCATAAGGCACATCTGCCACTTTGGTTTGGGCGTTTGCGGTCAGGGTGGTGGTGTTTTGTGAGGTTGTTGTGCCGTTGTAAAGGTTGGAGGTGAGGGTCACGTTTAGGTTTTCAGGTGCAGAAGAAAGTTCCGCCGTTACAGGCAGAGTGTTTTGTTCGTCAAAATTTAAAATTGTATAATTAAGTTCCAAATAATCGCTATCTTGAAATTCAAAAATTCCTAGAGGGTCAAAATCCCCCCCCCGTCACTTTGGGTGCCATTAAATGTGAGCAAGCCTTCTTGACCGGAAATTGTCATATTTTTTTCAGTGCCAGAGAGATTGTAAGAGCCTGCAACTGCAGCATTTATATTTTTTGCTGTGTAGGAAATGGAAAAACCGCTGTTTACATTTGCATTGAGTGCCGAAAGAACCAATGATATTGATGTGACTGCCAAAATCAAAACCAGCCCCATGCACATCAAACTGAAATATAATCTTCTTTTTGTGCTCATATTCTCTCCAAAATTTATTCTTATGTTTTTTCCATTATAATATACAAATTAAGTTTTTGTCAAACCGTTTAAACAAATTTCACAAATTTTTATATGTCAATTTATTTGTGAAATATATTTTTTTGTTGTAAAATATAGAAAAAGAGGAGGGGGAATGAAAAATATTGCAATAGATGGCTTTACAGGCAGCGGAAAGACAGTGTTATCCAAAAGTTTGGCGCAAAGGCTGAATTTTAAGCGTTTGGACACAGGCGCAATTTTTAGAACTTTTGCGATTGGCTTTTTGAGAAGCGGACAGGCGCTAGACGAGAAAACCGCCACCAAATTTGTTCAAAAGGCAAAGGTGGAAATTAACTTTTTGGAAGATGGGCAGCATATGCTTTTAAACGGCGAAGATGTTACAGCGGAACTTCGCAGCGAAGAAGTTAGCCAAATGGCATCTAAAATTTCCGTTTTTCCAAAAGTGAGAGAAAAATATCTGCAAATTGCCAAAAAGTTTGCCGCCGAAAACGATTGCGTTATGGAAGGGCGAGATATTGGCACGGTTGTTATGCCAAACGCCGATGTTAAATTGTTCTTGACGGCGGATGAAAAAGTGCGTGCAAAAAGACGATATTTAGATGTGAAAAAGAAAGATAAATCTGCCAAACTTGCCACAGTTTTGGCTGACCTTAAACAACGAGATGAGCGCGACACAACGCGTGAAATTGCCCCACTTATGGCCACCGAAGATAGCATTATTGTGGACAATACCGATATGACCTTGGAAGAAACGGCGGACTATTGCATGAAAATTATAGAGAGCAAAATTGGCATTGAAAAAGTTGTGAATGTTACCATTGATGGCTATGTTTGCAGCGGAAAAAGCACCATTGCAAAGGCTCTTGCAAAAAGGTTAGGCTTTAAGGTG
The DNA here is from genome assembly GCA_947589655.1 of uncultured Clostridia bacterium. GTDB lineage: Bacteria > Bacillota > Clostridia > Christensenellales > UBA1242 > Caccovivens. The sequence continues at coordinate 5,699 of CANQCE010000057.1, forward strand.
TTTGACACTGGCGCAGTTTATCGCGGCATTGCGTGCGAATTTGATTATATGCATCTGGACGAAAAGAAAATCAACGAAAAATACATGGAAAAATTTGCCAAACAAATCAATTTGGAAGTTAGGTTTATTGATGGCAC
>CANQCE010000058.1 GCA_947589655.1 uncultured Clostridia bacterium
ATTGCGCATTGCAGTGGCAAGCGGCGTAAACGTTAAAATTATGATACCATCCAAGCCTGACTATCGCACAATTTATTGGGTTTCACTTTCATATTTAAAGGAGTTTGTCGAACTTGGCGTTGAAGTGTATTTGTATAACGGATTTTTGCACAGCAAGGTGATTGTTGTTGACGATGACAAACTTTCTGTTGGCACTTGCAATTTGGACCACCGCTCGTTTGGCTTGAATTTTGAAGACACAGTAATTTTGTATTCCAAAGAATTAAACCAGCAGTATCGCAATTTTTATGAGGACGACATTGTGCATAGCAAGTCGGCGGATATGCTGTTTTTCAAGCGTCAGCGCTGGTTGACAAAATTTGCACAGGCAATTTTTAGGCTTTTTTCACAAATATTTTAACAAATTAAATAAAAAATTAATGTTCTTGTTTAAAGAACATTTTTTTTGCAATAATTTTTGCATGAGCGAAAATTTACAAACTCGTGCCACGCGCACAAGAAAACAAACAACAAAATCCGAAAATGTAACGGCCGAACTTGACGATATATCTAAAATACGAAAAATTGTGTTTGACGAAACCTCAACGCAAAACCGACCGCTTTGCGATATCGTTTACGCCAACCTTATTGTGATAACGGCAGTGTTTTTGTCGGCATTTATTCCAATTTTATCTTTTGCACTGCCTGCACTTGTGTTAATTTATTTTGAAGTGGGGCTGTTTGGCTATGTTGCTGCAAAAGAAAACGGAGATGCGGCCAAGTTGGAAGATATATTCATTTCGTTAAAAAAATATATCCGCATTTTCTGCGTTTTTGTAATAAAAACTTTGATGATTGCATTTTGGACATGCCTGTTTATTGTTCCCGGCGTGATATGTTTTTTAAATTATTGTTTTAGCGCAAACATTCTTTATGAAAGTGACGATTTGGACGCAAAAGGCGTTTTGCTTTTAAGCAAGGAACTTGTTAAAGGCAAGCGCTACACAATTTTCTTTTATATGCTTCTTGCGCTTGTGGCAATTTGCGTGGCGGCGTCCTCCATGTTTTTAATCATCCTGCTTTTTGATGCGTTTTTATTCGTTCCGCAAATTTATTATGTAATTTTCATATGCCTTGCGGGGTTAATCACTTTGCTTTTGGTCTCTTTGCCAATGGTGCAGATTGCCATTGCCGATTGTTATTTGGCGGCGAAACAGGAAATTATTGGCAGAAAATAAATGACTAATTCTTAATTTTGTTTGTCTTTTTGCAAAATTTAATATATAATTTGTATGATAGAGGTGCAGATGGACTATAAAGATTTTACAAAAAGAGAAACTGCCTATAACCAGTTTGTAAAACTTCGCAAAAAAATTATAGAAAGTGAGAACGAAGGCACTTTTCCAGATGCTTTTGCCGATTTGTGTGCAACCGCTATGGGCGGCGATTGTGTGGCGCAGGATGTTGTGGCATATTTCTTTAACCGCGGCGTGCCTTCGCTTTTGCCAGTAAATTATGAACTTTACATGTCTTGGGAAATTCTTGCTGGGGCAAATGGCAACGAATTTGCACTTGAAAAATTGGAATTCTTTTTAAATCCATCATTAGAGCCAATTATAAATGATGAAAGAATTCTTTTTGAAGCACTAAAAAGAAAAAACGTTACCAAAGATAACGCCTTGTTGGTAATTTCCAATTTAATTTGTGAGGGGATTGTGGACAAACTTAAACTTGACCCTAAAAAATTGGTAAACATTCCAGAAAAACCAAAACCTTATTCGTCAGAGTTGAACAGAAAATTTTACGATGCCATGGATAACAGTTTGGAGGCGGTTGCCATTTTTCTTATAAGTTAGCACACCTTAAAGCCTTCGCAAGAAAAACTTTCTGCAAAAACGCCAGAAATTGCCGTGATTATTTGGTTGCAAATTTCAATTTCGCCACTTTTAACCGAAAGCAACATAAGTTTTATATTTAGTGTGTTTTCAATTGCGACCAAACTTAAAAAAGCAGAGTTCTCACTTTCCACATATTCAAAAGTATGTGGTTCTTTTTTGCCAAATTTGTTCTCCAAAGCCAGTTTTGCATCTTCAAGTTTGTGCTGTAAAACGGCAGAGTTTATATGCCTTTTAAGTTTTTTAAGGCAGGCCTGCATTTTGCCTATCAGCACAAAAATTTCCGCCAGCAAAAGGTTAAACTCCTCGTCTTCAAGCCGAATAAACACAAAACCTTTGTTTTTTAAGGTTTTCGAGTAAGCACGAGCAATTTGTTCAAAATTATCTGGCAAAAGTTCGTCATTGTATTTTTCCATATGCTTTTGTATGATTAAACATTTTTTTATGTTAAAAAAACACCGCTTTTGCGGCATTTTTTAAAAATCGTATGGATTTGTTTTCTTCAAAATTTTGCTATTGCGCATTTTTATATCGTAATAAACTTTTTGCGTGTCCAAACTTTTCATAATTCCAAGTTGTGGCTTGGCATCTTTTGTATAGAAGAACGATATCTGATGATAAGGCGTTGCCTTTAACCTCATAGGGTTGTATCTAAACAATTTTACGATAACTGTTCCAAAAGGAATTTGCCCAAGTTCGTAAGGCGTGATAAGCGCACGATTTGTTCTTTGCGTTTGAACACTTGTGCTCTTTTGTGCGTTTTCATAGTTTTCTTTATCCGTTTTTGAAGTTGAAGAACTGGTCTCCTCGTGGATAAGCGAAACCTCGCCGCACATTTTGGAAAAACTTTCAAGCGTGTGCTGGTCGTCTGTTCCCAAAAAGATTTGTGCGTTGCAGTTGCCCAAAATGGTTTTGGAGGCTTCTTGCCCATATTTTGTTTCCAACTGCGTGTAAGATTGCACAACCATTTCATACAAAATATTTCTTCCTCGCGAAACGGTTATCATGCTGTCAAATTTTGGAATAGGCGGCAGGTTACCAAACTCGTCAAGCAAAAAGTAAACGTGCTTTGGCAGTTTGCCGTTTGGATAACTTTGTGCCTTGTCTACCAAGCGTTTGTATAATTGTGAAATACACAAAATTGCAAGGTTGTGGCGTTCTTCTCTATCGTCTGGAATTACAAGGTAAAAGGCGGTAGGCTTGCTGTTAAAATCGTCAAAATTAATGTCGCTTTGCGAGGTCAAATACGAAATGCCAATGTCGTTCATAAACGAAATTTTGCCGTTCAAAACGCCGATATACGATTTTGTTGTGTTCGGTGCGTTGTTGATAACCGCAGATGTAAGGTTTGGAACGGTAGATGTTGCCTCATCTCTGCCTTGAAGCAGATACTTTCTAACCGTTTCAAATGGTGCGTCTGCATCAGGGTCACGGAAAGTGGCAATTTTGTAAAGGTTGTAAAAGTTAAAACGCTCTTTGGTCATGCCAAGGTCTGGGTTCATACTGTCTTCCAGCATTGCCAAAGTGCAGCCATATAAATAGTCTTTTGCACCTTCTTCCCAAGTTGGGTCGTTGGCTTTAGATTTTGGGCAGATTGTGTTGCAGATTTCCAGCAATTCGTTCTGAGCCATATCGCAATAAACCTGCTCTGCCGAATTTACAGCCACGCGCAACGCATCTTCTGTTGGATAGGCCACTCCTTCAAAACCAAACCACTCCATTCCGTATTTTTCGCCTGGGATTTCTTTATAGCCCATATCTTTTGGTTTGGCACCATTTGTGCATTTTTTTATGTTATTCCTAAAGTTTTTGCCCTTGTGATAAAGGTCATATGCGTGTTCCATAGGATTCCATCTGGTTGAGGCGAATGGGTCACGCAAATCAAGTTTTATAACGCGGTAGCCTTCATCTTCCAAAATCATGCTGGTTTTGGTGTAAAGTTCACCTTTAGGGTCAGAAATTACCATGCAAGGTTTTTCTGCAGTATGCCCTAAAATGCGAATTGTAGGGATTAAAAATATTGTGGACTTACCAGAGCCAGATGTTCCAATGATAAGACAGTGATATTCGTCTTTCATGGCAATTTGGTATTTGCCGTTTTCAATTACATTGCGAAAGACCACGCCTGTGTTTTTTAAGGTTGGCAGTTGTGCCCAAGTTGTTGAAATTAGGCCATATTGCTTTGGAATTTCAGAAGGTTCCAGCCATGCAGCATCATAAGCCAATCCATCTCTTTGCCACCAGCGGTTGTTCCTTTTGTTTTTGCAGTTACGGCTTTTTTAGATTTTGGGCGTGAAAGCACAAAATATGCAATTGCAATCACGGCGCCGCCAGCCAAGCCCACAAAGGCGTAATCTGTTGTTAAAGATTCCACAATAGATTTAGGCTCTTGCGTAAAATAGTGGAGTGCCACGCCTGCGGCATAGCCTAATATCAGAAAAAAGGCACATATTAAAATGTATTTTCGTAATTTTTTCATATAAAACCTCTTAAATACATTAATATTTTAAACAGAAACATAAAAAAAAGCAAGCAAACGCCCTATATTTGTAAATAAATTTGACAATTTTGTCTGTGTTTGATATAATTTCGGTTGTCAAAATGGTGTTTGTAACACATGGCAAGGGTTCCAATTTTCCCTCCAAAAAATTGCAGTTTTTGCGCCCATAGTGAAGTGGATATCACAAACGTCTTCGGAACGTTTATGCCGAGTTCGAGTCTTGGTGGGCGCACCAACAAATCCCTTTGTTTTAGGGCAGTGTAGCGATTTTGAAATTGCTACATTTTTTTAATTTTTGCATAAATTTTCTTGCAAAACAACGCATGGCGTCATGTGTTATTTTTTTGTTGCAAAAAAACACGCCTTTAAGTGCTCGCATAACTTTGCGACACATGAAAATACTGTCGAAAAATGCCATTTGTTGGGCAAAATAATGTATGAGGAAGAATGGAAGGCTCAAAGAGAATAAAAAAAGACAATTTTTATATATTAAATATAAAAAATATAAAAATTACTTGACAAATCCCCCCCCCCGCCATGGTTAAATAAGGTCGTAAATTGTTTAAAAAAATTGAAATATGTCGAAAAGTTTGAAATAAAAAAATTAAGGAGAAATATGCTTAAAGTAAAAAATTTATCCAAAAAATATCCAGCAAATGAGAACTATTCAGCAAGTAATGTTACTTTTGATATTTCGGCTGGGCAAGTTGTTGGCCTTGTTGGAAGCAATGGTGCAGGAAAATCCACAATTATAAAAAGCATCATTGGCGTGTTGCCGTTTCAAGAGGGCGAAATTAATGTAAACGGCTTTGATTTGGTTTCGCAAGGCGAGCAAGCCAAGAAATATATTGGATATGTTCCAGACGACCACTCTGTTTATGACAAACTGACAGGGAGAGAGTATATAAATTACATGGGCAGTTTGTATGGTGCAACAAAAGAGCAGAAAGAGTATGTGGCAAACGAACTTGCCAAGCAGTTTAACATTTTTTATGCGTTAGACACTCAAATAGCAAACTATTCTCACGGCATGAAACAGAAAATTTGCATTTTGGGCGCTCTGGTTCATAAGCCCGCACTTTGGGTGCTGGATGAACCAATGGTTGGGTTGGACCCACAGACCATGGCGCTTCTGGTTAAGTTTATAAAAGAATATGCAGATGATAATCATGCAGTTTTGTTTTCTTCGCACAGCCTAGAAACAGTTAAAAAGGCTTGCGATGTGGTTATTTTTATAAAAAAGGGCAAAATTGCCAAAAAGTTGGATTTGAACAAAAATAAAGATGTTGACCTCGAAAAAGAATTTATGAAAATAAACGAGGTGGACAATGCTTAACTTTATCCGTTTACAACTTAAACTTAAATGGGGGTTAAACAGAAATAACAGCAAGAAAAATGCGGTTCTAACAGCCATTGCTGCGCTGCTGGCGGTTGGCATTGCCTTGGCGCTGGTGTGGGGG
>CANQCE010000059.1 GCA_947589655.1 uncultured Clostridia bacterium
CCTGTTATCCCTGGACAACACGGTGCTTCAAGAAAAAGAGTTACAGAATACGGTTTGCAACTTCGCGAAAAGCAAAAAGTTAAAAGAATGTATGGCATCTTGGAAAGACAATTTGAAAAATATTATGACGATGCTGTTCGCGCAAAAGGTGCAACTGGTGAAAAGATGCTTTCTCTTATTGAAAGAAGGCTTGACAACGTAATTTACCGCATGGGCATTGGCGCTTCAAGAGCAGAGTGCCGCCAAATTGTAAACCATGGGCACATTTGTGTAAACGGAAAACGCGTTTCAATTGCATCTTTCAGGGTGAAAGTGGGCGATGTTATCACAGTTAAAGAGAACAAACAAGAAAAAGAAATGTTCAAATCTTTAAAAGGCATGAAAATTGTTATGCCAAAATGGCTTGAATTTAATAGCGATACCTTAACTGGAAAGATTTTGGCCGAACCACAAAGAGAAGATATTGATACCGACATCAAGGAACAACTTATTGTCGAATTGTATTCTAGATAAAATTTAGGGGGATAAAAAATTATGATGGAAATGGAAAAACCAAAAATCACTTGTGAAGAAACAAATGGCGGAAATTTTGCAAGATTTGTGGTTGAGCCTCTTGAAAAGGGCTACGGCGTTACCTTGGGCAACTGCATGAGAAGAACACTTCTTTCATCGCTTCCAGGTTCAGCCGTTATCGCTTTCAGAATTGCAGGCGTTGCACACGAATTTTCAACAATCCGTGGGGGTACTGAAGATGTTGTTGATATTGTTTTGAACTTGAAAGGGCTTGCAGTTAAATGCACAAACCAAGATAAAAACTTTATCACATATTTAAAACTTCGCAAAAAAACTCCGGGAGAAGTTACAGCAAAAGATTTTGAACCAAACGACCAAGTTGAAGTGCTTAACCCAGATATGCATATTTGCACTATGGATGAAGGCGCTGTGCTTGATATGGATGTTATGATTGGCAATGGCCGTGGATATGTGCCAGCGGATGACAACAAAGCCAAATATGACGACATAGACTTTATCGCAATCGACAGCATTTTTTCACCTGTTAAAAAGGTTAATTTCAATGTTAGCGCAACTCGTGTTGGGCAAAGTATCGATTACGACAAACTCACTTTGGAAGTAACCACAAACGGAACAACAAGCGCAAGAGAAATTGTTTCGCTGGCAGGAAAAATTATCAACGAGCATGTAAATCTGTTCATTGAACTTTGCGCAGAAATGAGCGATATGTCAATTTTAATTTCCAAAGAAGAAGATAAACAAGTGAAACTTATGGAACTTCCAATTGAAGAAATGGACCTTTCTGTTCGTTCCTACAACTGCTTGAAACGTGCAGGCATAAATACAATTCAAGACCTCCTCAAAAAATCCAAGAGCGATATGTTTAAAGTTCGCAACCTTGGTGCGAAATCGGTTGAAGAAGTTATTCAAAAACTTGAAAGTTACGGCTTAAGCCTTCGTAAAGATGAGGAATAGATTTTAAAAATAAACAAAAAATGGGGCTTAAATTGCCCAAAAGGAGAAAAAAATGGCTAACGATAAATTAGGCAGACCTTCAAAAGAAAGAAATGCAATGTTGCGTGGTCAAGTTTCCACTTTCCTTTGGAATGGAAAAATTGAAACAACTTTGGCAAAGGCAAAATCTACCGCAAGAATTGCAGAAAAAATTATCACTCTTGCAATTAACACCTACGAAGACACCGAAAAAGTTACCAAAGAAATTAAGGGTGCAGATGGAAAGAAGGTGAAAAAGCAAGTTCTTAACGATGGTCCAAAAAAACTTGCTGCCAGAAGAAAGATTATGGCTTATGTGTATGACCTTCAAGAAGAAAGAAAGCCAAAAGAGAGCATGGAAGCATTTAAAGCACGCATTGAAGGAGTTAATCATCCACTTCTTGAAAAAATCTTCAATGTTTATGCTCCAAAATATGCAGAAAGAGCAAAAACTTCTGGGCAAGGTGGCGGTTACACACGCATAACCAAACTTGGTGCACGCCGCGGTGACGCAGCCGAAATGGCAATTTTGGAATTGGTTTGAAATATGGCACAAGAACTTGAAAATATAAAAGTTTCGTATTAAAATGAGAAAATCAAGGCGGATTGCTTTGATTTTTGTTTTTAAATGGAGAAACTTATGAGTATTTTTGATGGTCTTATCAAGATTGGTAAAGATGGAAACCTTGTTTCAAATAATTGGATTGAATGGGTTCATCCTTTTATGATAAATAAACCTGCTTTAAAAGATGTCACGTTTAAAACGGGGTGGATGGTTGAGCCTGGCGGTTTGATAAGATGTATAACACCTTTTGGAGGTTGGATAAAATGAAAAATTTGGTAAAATTAAAAAGAATGCGAGAAGAATATAAAACTCATAATCTTTACAAAGGTGTTAGGGGCTTTGTTGTTGAAGACACTGGCAAATTAACAACTGTTTGTTTTTTAAATGATAAAATTTTTGGCGACTATGCTATAGTGGATGTATTTAGTGAGGACTTACAATATGAAAATGTAGATATTTCTTCAACCTATTTTAAAGAATTTGAAAATACTATACTAAATAAAAAAAATAAAAAGCATTATCTTGATACGCTTAAATTTAAAGAGTATGACCAAGTTCGGCTTGTTAGAGACGATGAAGAATATGCAAAATATGATATCCACTGTGGCGATTTAGGCGTTGTAATGATGGATTACGCGATTGGTAATCAAATTATGGTGGATTTTTCAAGAATAGATAAAAATGGCGGTTTCCATGGGGATTGCGTATCAGTAAAAAAAGAGGATTTAGAGATAGTTAAGAAAGAATAAAAACGAAAAACGAGGCTTGTTGCTTCGCTTTTTTTATAATTTTTGTTTTGTATATTAAATTTTTATAATTTTCATAAAATTGAGGTATTGACAACGCATTTTTTGAGTGATATAATTCAAATGAATGCATTTGGAGGGGAACTATGAAAGTTAAAAAATTTGATTCAAAAAAGATGGCGCAAGCAAGAATGCCACAAAGCCTAAAGGAATTAAATTGCACTTACGGCCTTATGAGAATTTCCCCAAAAGATGTCCGTCAGGGAAGGTTGGTTAGGGCTCTGCGCCGTATTCCAGAAAAAGTTACTTTTATTTCTGAGGGTGTTTTATGTGGTTTGGCTGAAGAAAAACAACCTACAGTTGTTATGCTGCCGAAAAATATAAAATACATTGGAGAAAATGCGTTTGCAAACTCTAGCATTAGCGAATTTTATATGACCAAAACTGGTGATAAAAATGGAGTGGCGTCTGGTGTTGAAGAATTAGGCGAGGATTGTTTTGCAAACTCCAAACTTAGGAGAATTGTTTTTTCTTCCAAATTGAAAAGGATTCCTGTTAATACCTGCGCAAATTGCACAGAACTTACGGAAGCTGAAATTCCAAATTCCGTTGAAGTGATAGGCCACGGCGCCTTTGAAGGATGCAAGAATTTGAAAAGAGTGGTCTTTGGGAAAAATGTTCGCCAAATTTCACCTAATGCCTTTAAGGGCACAGGGTTGGAAGAAGTGTTTTTGCCAGATAGCGTTGAGAGCATTTTGGATGGGGCTTTTCAAGATTGCCCGAATTTGAGAAATGTTAAACTAAGCGGTCGCCTTGAAAAAATTTATGCAAACGCCTTTAAGGGTTCTGACATAAGTTCAATTACAATCCCAAAGTCTGTAAAATTATTAAATTTGCAAGCGTTTTCAGATTGTAAAAATTTGAAGACAATAAAATTTGAAGGTTTTAATCCAAAAATATCAATTTATGGCGGTGGAAATTACAATTTTGATGATGAAACTTTGCTGATGCTTTTAATGCACGCCCCAGGATTTATTAAGTGTATTCCACAAGAAAAATTGAGAAATGAAGAATTTGTCGCGCAGTGCAGGCAGGCAATCGCCACAGGCATGGACAAGCGAGATAAATGCTTTGGATTGACAAAAGAAAGATTGCACGGAGATATAAAAACATTTAATAATGTAAATGAATACATAAGCAAAGTGACGGGCAAAGGTTTAAGTGATTTGCAAGAAAGCAAACAAAGCGCAATAGAAAATTTTAAAAAAGGTGGGGTAAGCCCTGTATTTGATACAATAAACAAGTAAAAAGCCGCATTTTAGCGGTTTTTTTAGTATTTTTTTTGCATTTTTTAAATTATTTGCTAGTTTTTAAGGCTTTTTAAAAATTTTTTTAATTTGTGCAGATTAAAAATTTATTTAAAAAAAGCATATATATTTTTATGTTTGAAAAATTTGAGAGGCTAGAAAATGAATCACTTTGTCAGCATAGCACCATGAAAACTGGTGGAAAGGCAAAGTGGATTTTGTTTCCTAAAAATTTAAAAGAACTTAAAGAAATATTATCAATTTGCAAAGAAAATGGCATTAAGTTTTTTATACTTGGCAATGGCAGCAATGTGCTGTTTTCAGACGGCGGTTTTGACGGAGTAATAATAAGTTTAAAGCATTTTAACACTTTCAAAATTTTATGCGAGAAAACTGACATTGTGTATGTTAAAGTGGGTGCTGGGATAAATTTGTTTGACCTTAATTTCAAATTGCAAAAGCAAGGGCTTTCAGGATTGGAATTTTCTTTTGGCATTCCTGCAACTTTGGGTGGATTTCTACGAATGAACAGCGGCTGTTTTGGGCATGAAATTTGTGAGATTGTGGAGGAAGTATATGTCTTAGACGGCGAGAGGTGCAGAACAATTAAAAACAAAGATTGTGGCTTTGCTTACCGGAGTTCAAATTTAGAAAAATACATTATTTTAGGTGCAAAATTGCGTTTTTTTAAAGAAAAATGCGAAAAAATAGCACAAAATATGCAATTTTACTTAAACAAAAAAAAGAGCAGCCAGCCTTGTGAGATGCCATCTCTTGGCAGCGTTTTTAAAAGGGGCAATGCAAACGGCGAAATTGTTTTTCCTGCAAAAATAATAGATGAACTGGGCTTGAAAGGTTTTAGTGTGGGCGGCGCGCAAGTCTCTTTAAAGCATGCTGGCTTTATTGTGAATAGCGGCAATGCCACCAGCAAAGATGTGCTTGCACTGATTGAATTTTTAGAGGAAAAGTTAAAAACTTGCGGCTTCTGCCCAGAGCGAGAAATTATAGTGCTTATTTAAGCAAAATGTTAAAAGGGAAATTGTTTTTTAAAGAGGGGAAATTCTCTCTTTTTTTGTTTGTAAAAATTAAACAAAACTGCTAAAATATATGTTATAAGGAGAGGGTTATGCTTTTATACGGAGATTATCACACTCATACAATATATTCCAGACATAATCATGGCAAAGGCACAGTGCTTGAAAATGCATCGGTGGCTGCAGATAAGGGCTTGAAGCAGATTGCTATCACTGACCACGGCTTTAATCACGAGTGCTTTGGCATAAAAAGAAAAAATATCCCACAACTGCAGGAGGACATTTTAAACGCCAAAGAGATAACTGGTGTGGACATTCTGCTTGGGGTGGAGGCGAACTTAATTTCTCTGGACGGCAACATTGACATCAAAGAGGAAGATTACGAATTTTTGGATATACTTTTAATGGGATATCACAGACTGGTGCATACAAACTCTTTTCGTGACAAAGTGCTGCTTAACTGGGCAAACATTTACGACAAAGCGTTTCGCCCAAGCAAAGAGCGCATAAACCGCAACACAACGGCCTTTCTTAAAACTTTGGACAAATACCCTATTGATGTTATCACGCACTTAATCTATGGCTTCCAAACTGACACGCTTGCGGTGGGAAAAATGGCAAAGCAGAAAGGTGTGTATGTGGAACTTAACGGCAAG
>CANQCE010000060.1 GCA_947589655.1 uncultured Clostridia bacterium
CAGTGTGGGCGAACTCTTTTATGATAATATGCCCAGACTGCTCTCCGCCAAGCGTTAAATTCATTTTTTCCATGGCTTCAATCACATATTTGTCGCCAATGTCTGTGCGTATCAAATTTATCTTGCTTCTGTTTAAAGCTACCATTATGCCGCTGTTTGTGTGGCTTGTGCCCACCACAGAGTTTGCATATAATTTGCCTTGCTCTTTTCTGTCTTTTGCCAAAATGTATAAAAGTTTATCGCCATCAAAAACATTGCCACTTTTGTCCACTGCCAAAACCCTGTCGGCATCGCCATCAAAGGCAAAGCCAATGTCCGCACCAGAAGAAAGCATTTTCTTTTGCAAGTTTTCTATATGCAAGCAGCCGCAACCATCGTTGATTTTTTCGCCCAGCCCTGCACACGCAATTTTCATCACTTTAGCGCCCAGTTTTTTGAACACCTTTGGCGAGAGTTTAGATGCGGCGCCATTGCTGGCGTCAAGGCAAATGCTCATGCCAGAAAAATTTTCACTCACGCTGCCAACAAGGTGCGAAAAATATATGTCTTGCAACGAGGCTTCATAGTTGAACATTCCAGGGGTATCTGCAACAAAATTGTTCTTAAAAAATTCCTCTAAAAACGCTTCTTCTTCCTCAGAAAGTTTTTGCCCTTTTCGGCTAAAAATTTTTATGCCGTTATATTCAGGCGGATTGTGCGATGCGGTTATCATCACGCCATAATCAAATTTGTTTTCAGTTAAAAACGAAATTGCCGCCGTTGGCACTGTGCCAACATAGGTTATATCTCCGCCGCCTTGTGTGACGCCTGCAGCGAGAGAAAGCATCAATGCCGATGCCGACAGGCGTGTGTCATGACCGATAATCACTTTGGGGCGGCTTTTAATTTGTGTCAGGGCGTTGCCCACATTAAACGCAAGTTTACAGGTCAAGTTCTTGCCGAACTCGCCACGGATGCCATCTGTTCCAAAAAAATCTGCCATACTTCCTCCAAATATTTTTTTATATGATTTTGTTTTAAAATTGTGCGAAATAATGACAATTTTGCTTTGAAAAATTCGGATTTTAGTGTAATATATAACATATTTGAGGTGACTTTATGCTTGATAGAGATGGTTTTGAAAGGCCTGAAAAAGCGGACATAAATATTCTGGAAATAAAAAATGAGAAACGCAAGGTTCAGTTTGATGATAAATATCCATACCGACCGCGCAACATCTTTTTCCGCATTTGGGCGGCAATCTTTCGCGCCGCCGCCATTATGGTTTTCAACCCTTACATGGCAATAAAATACCGCATGGTTTCGTTTGGGAATAAAAACCGTGCAAAATTGCGTAGAAAAGCCTTTGTCATTACTTGTAACCATGTTCACTTGTTTGACGATTTAACCATTGGGACAAACTTGTTTTGCTGGAGGAAAATTTATTTCACAACACTGGATAACAACATAAAAAGGCCGATGATTGGGTTCTTCTTGCGCTCTCTTGGTGGAATTCCAATTCCATCTGAAAGCATTTCCGGCATGAGAAAGTTTAACGAAGATGTGTCAGAACTTCTTCGCCGCAAAAAGCCAGTTTTGTATAATCCAGAGGCTGCACTTTGGCCGTTTTATCGCGAAGTTCGCCCTTTTAAGCGTGGGGCTTTTCAAATGGCAGTGAAAAACAATGTTCCTGTGCTGCCAATTGTGGCTCTTTTCAGGCGTAAAAAGAGGAGAAACGGAAAGTTTAAATACAGCATATTTTTTGCAATTTGCAAACCTGTTTATCCAGATGAAAGTTTGTCAGATGAGCGTGAGCGTTCGGAAAAACTTATGCAAATTGTTCACGACACCACCAAGCGCGTGGCTGACGAGTGGTATAAAATTCAAAATTGTGGCTTTGATGAGCAAAAGGGCTTGCCAAAACTGCGTGCAATATTCGATTTGGATTTTGTAGATGATAAATGGGTGGTTAAAAAATGATTTAAAGTTCTAAACTTGATATATAATTAATAAAGAGGTGTTATGACAGCAAAAATTGAAAATGGCACAGTAGAGAAGAAAAAATATAACAACTCTTTGCCAAAATTTACAAAAGGCGAAGAAATTTTCAATGCCGTAACGCACATTGTGGGCGGCGGTTTTGGGGTTGTTTTTCTGTGTTTAAGCGTGGTTTTTGCGCACCTATATTTAAACTGGGTTGGCATTGTCAGCATGTGGATTTATGGCGTTTGCATGATTGTAACTTACACCATGAGCGCCATTTATCACTTTTTGCGGCCTAATCGTGCCAAGAAAGTGTTCCGCATTTTTGACCATTGTTCCATATTTTTGCTTATTGCAGGCTCTTACACGCCCTATTGCCTTATAACTTTGGCGGGACCTTGGGGATATTCACTTTTTGGTGTGGTTTGGGGGCTTTCCATTCTTGGAATTGTGCTGACGGCGGTGAATATGCAAAAGTGGATGGCGCTGTCGCAAGTGCTTTATTTGGCACTGGGGTGGAGTATTGTTATTGCGTTTGTTCCACTTTTTCAAAACCTTGCACTAAACGGAATTTGGTGGTTGTTGGCAGGAGGAATTGCTTACACTGTGGGCGCAGTGTTCTTTGCGTTTGGGCGAAAGGTAAAGTATATTCATAGCATATTTCATCTTTTTGTGCTGCTGGGCACAATTTTGCAATTTGTTTCCATTTTGTTTTATGTTGTTTTGGTGTAGCATGATAAAAAAAGAAGGATTTTTCATCCCTCTTTTTTTATTGCAAAAAAGTTCGCTTAAAACATTTTAGTCTTCAGTTTTGAAGTTTTCAAGACCTTCAAAGTTGAATGTGTATGTGTGGCTTGCACCTTCGGCATCAGTAACAGTTACTGTAAATGTTTTGTGTGTAGCATCTACCAATCTAACGATGTCAAGAGTTGAACCATGCTCATCTTCTTCGTCCCATTCAACAGTTACATTTTTGCCACCAACATTTGTGTAAGAAACTGTGTAGCCTTCTTCCCAATTAAGTTTAACAACTGCATACAGGCTTTCTTGTGTTGCAGGGGCGCCAAATTGGGTTGCTTGTTCAGAAGTCATTTCGCTTGCTGTTCCAGTAACTTTGTAAGTTCTGTTTCCAACAAATTCAAATGTAAGACCGCTGTTTGTAAAGGTGTCAACGTTTGCACTTGCAAGGGTTTCCCAAGCAACAACTTTTTGATGTTCGCTAACAACATCTTCTGTCATGTCTGTGTATGTGTTAAGGTCGGTTGGATATTCAACTGCGTTTGTTGCAATAACATCTGCTGTTGATTCCGTTTTGCCATTGTATTTGTCGTCAATTATTGCTTTGCCGTGGAGTTCAATGATGGCATCATTTTCAAAAACGAGGTTGTATTCATAAGAATACTTTATTTCTTCGGTTCTGTCTTCATATTTGCGAAGGAAAGTGTATGTTGTTTTTGAGCCTTTTGTTTCGCTTGTAAGGGTTGTGCCATATGTGAGAACTGGAATGTCTTTTCCGTTTTCGTCTTCGCCCATTTCACCAACAGTGTCACTAATTTGGCTCATATATGTTTCTGTGATGTTCCCAAGACTTTCAAGTGAATTTTGTGGATGTCCTGGGTCCGTTGTTAATTGCAAAAGTTGTTCCATGGTTATTGAGTGGGCTGTTTTTGTTACCTCGTTTGCTTTTGTAGGGTCTTCATTTGGGGTTGAAGCGTAATAATAAACCATGTCATCACGGAAGATTGTTCTGTCTTCTGTAACGCTTGTTATGGTTGTTGTGCCTTCTGTTGCTTGGACTGTATTTTTATTCCACAAACTGAAAGCAACAAGTTTCCCTTGCGAACCTGTTCTGTCTTTGAGAACTGATTGCTTTGTTTCAAAAGTTCTTGTTCCTTCGTTGGTTGTAAGAACAGTTTTTCCTGTTGATGTGTAACCAACAACATCCATAACAACTTCTGGTCTTTCAATGTATTCCATGAAATCTTTCAGTTCCATAGATTTTGCTTTTGTTTCTCCACCACAAGCTGTTAATGCCAGTCCGCCAACTAGCACCATCGACGTGCAAGCCAAAATGCTAAGCAATTTCTTTTTCATTTTTTCTACATTTTCTCCTTTTCGTTAATTTTTTGTGCCATAAACATATATGGCGCGTGCGAACTTTTTTGTTCTGACCTCATTATAATGCGGGGGGGGGACTTGTCAAGCAAATTTCAAAAATAGTTTAAAAATTTTAAGTGAACGGAAAAAGTTATCCACATTTGGTTAAAATTTGAATTTTTGTGAACCATTAGTTTTGTAAAAATTTGTTTAGAGATTTTGCCAGAAAGAACTAAATTTTTTTATTAAATAGGATTTATTTGATTTCTTTAATTTTATTTGTTAATATATAATCATGAAAATTACAAGTGCAAAATATTTAACCTCGGCAGTGAGGGAAGAACAAATTTTAAGAGACGATTTATTGGAGGTGGCTTTTGTTGGGCGTAGCAACGTTGGCAAAAGTTCACTGCTTAACTCTCTTTGCGGTCAGAAGAATTTGGCAAAAACATCCTCCACGCCGGGACTGACAAAAATGATAAACTACTTTTTGATTAACGGCTCTTTTCGCTTTGTGGATTTGCCGGGCTACGGCTACGCAAAAACAGGGCAAAAGCACATTGCAAATTGGGCAGGCTTGATGGAAACATATCTGTTGCAGTCGCAGAGCCTGCGCACCGTGTTTGTGTTGGTGGACTGCCGCCACGAGCCAAGCGACCTTGATAGAATGATGCTTAACTTTTTGATTGAAACGCAGCTTCCGTTTGTTGTGATTGCCACAAAGGTGGACAAACTTGCCAAAAGCAAAATTCCGCAGGCGTGCGCTGGGATTGCCAAAAGCCTTGGCATCCGCCGAGAGATGATTTTTCCATATTCTTCCGAAAGCGGCTATGGCAAAGAAAAACTTTTGGAATATTTGGAAGGTGTGCTGAAATAAAACCCCACAAAAAAACACCTCAATAAGAGGTGATTTTTTTAAATAAAATATTCGCCAGGTGCACCCTTTTCAACAAATTGAAGACCAGTGATTTGCTTGCTGTCATCCATTTCAGAGTCCCAGGAGTGGTCGTTCATGCCAAAATCAAATGAAGAAGGAAAACGCATTATTCCATCATAGAAGAAATAGACGTCGTAACATTCAGCTGTTTCAGGGTGGTCATATTCTGGGTAATATACAACATAAGATGTCTTTACATAAACTTTCACACCATTGTCATCACCGAGCTGGGTCCAACGTTGTTCGTGTAGAACTTTTTCGGAATATTTGCTTATTTCTTCTGTTTTATCAAATGTTACATCCCATGTGAATCGATAGTCATACCAAAATGAAAACTTTTGTTCAAAATATGGCAAAAGTTCACCATAACCTTCAGCCACATTTACAGGTGGTGGAGTGGAACTGTCCAATTCAAAAGTGAAACTGCCCTCTGCAGATGCATCTTTGGTTGGGTCGGCAAGGCTAATGCGCACGCCAATTTCAATAACCGATTCGCTGGAACCTGAAGCGGTGAGATATGCTTCGTGATATATATCAGAATTGAAATCGTCTGCAGGTTTCTCAGAGGTTCCGTTCCAATATTTTTCTGAATAGGTCACGGACAGGTTGGAATCCTCAGTTATGCCAGTTAGGTTGAGTGTTACGCCAAATGGGTTTTCACCAGTGTTTTTAATTTGGTAGTGCAGTTCCAAATAATCTTTTGCACCAAGTTCAACCTCTGGGGGATTGGTAAAAGTTCCTTCGGCAGTTTTATCTCCTTTGTTAAATACAATTTTTTCGCCCATAGATTG
>CANQCE010000061.1 GCA_947589655.1 uncultured Clostridia bacterium
CTACAATCAAGACAATCAAAATGAAACATTTTGCTTGTCGTTCAATTTTTTACTTTGATGTGTGATTGATTTAAACAAATTCATCTTCCAAGACAATTTCTAGCAAGAACTTTGCAAACGCCACAAGTTCCAAGTGGATTAGATTTAACATTTGAGCATCAAGTTTACCAAGTTGCTGGGCTTGTTCTTGGTTAAGGCTATCCAAAAGTTGCCCATATTGGTTATTATATTCTTTACAGTCAATTCTGGCGTGCTTGCTTTTGCAATACATTCTGTATATGATTTCTGCCAATTCTTCCATGAAAAAACTCCTTTTATGATTGAGATAGGAAGATTTTAACATGAAAAGAGTGGAACAAAACCAGATATCAGGAATTTAATATTAAAATATTGATAATGATAAAGAGCAGTTTTTATCAACAAAAAAAACTAGGCAACGCCTAGTTTTTTTACTTTTTCTTTGCTGTTTTGATGCATTTTGTGCAAGCCTTAACTTTTTTGCCGTCAATTTCGGTGCTTTGAAGGTTTACATTATATTTTCTTGGGGCTTTGCGGTTGGAGTGGCTAACTGTGTTGCCGTCCATTTTGCCTTTGCCACAAACTTCACATACTCTGCTCATATCATTTCTCCTTATCAAATTTAACTTTCACGGAAGTTTCCGCTTGTTTGTCGTTTGTGATTATATCACATCATTTAAAAAAAATCAAGCGTTTTTTAACAGGTTTTTTGAAATTCAAAATGTTCTTTGGCGGCACTTATTGGGCATATGCAATTCAAATTTTTCATAATTTATATCATTACAATTTGCTTTTTATAAAATAAATTATGTTTTGAAGCAAATTTGCTTGTCAAAAAATTTTTTATGTTGTATCATAATAACAACCAGCGGTGTCTTTTGTTCGCTGGCAAAATTGGTTCTTTCCGTAAGTCAGTAGGAGGACAATTCTTTGACTGTTGACACAAATAATTACTATGGCAACATTTCCATTAGCGACAATGCAATACGCACTGTTGCTGGCTTTACCGCGCTTGATTGTTATGGCGTGGTTGACCTTGTGTCTAAAAATTTCCGCGAAAGTGCAAGAGAACTATTCAAAAAAGAACGCTATTGCAAAGGCGTTAGCATAAGCCATATAGATAATCGGATTTTTATTGACATACACTGTATTTTAAAATATGGTGTTTCTATCAGCGCGGTGGCAGAATCTTTAAAAAAATCCGTTAAATATTCTGTCGAAAATTTTACTGGTATGATTGTTGATACCGTTAACGTTCACGTTGTGGGCGTTTGTGTTTAATAGGAGCATATGATGCAAAAAACAATTAATGGAGTGACCTTTAAAAAAATGGTCCTTGCAGGGGTTAGCCTGCTTGAACAAAATAAAGAATACATTGACAGTTTAAATGTTTTTCCTGTGCCAGATGGCGATACTGGAACAAACATGTTTCTTACAATGAAATCTGCAGTTGGTGAAATTAACAAATGCATGAACACCGACCTTGCATCACTTTCGGAAGCATTTTCCAAAGGGGCACTGCGTGGGGCAAGAGGCAACAGTGGGGTTATAACCTCGCAGATTTTCAAGGGCTTCTGCTCAGTTACAAAAAACTGCAAAGAAATCACCACAAAAGATTTTGCCAAAGCCATGCAAGAGGGCGCAAGCATTGCATACAAAGCAGTTACCAAGCCTAAAGAAGGCACCATTTTAACCGTTATTCGCGTTATGGCAGAAAATGCAGTAAGTTTGGCAAAGAAGCATGACGATTTTGAAGTTTTTCTCAAGAAGGTTATTGACACTGGTGAAGAAATTTTAAAGCAAACTCCAGAAATGCTGCCTGTTTTAAAGAAGGCTGGCGTTGTGGACAGCGGCGGACGCGGAATTTTGGTTATTTTCACAGGTTTTTGCAGATTTTTGCTTGGCGAAGAAGATTTGGAATATACTTTTGAAGATGAAACCAAGCCGCAAACGGTGGATGACGTTATTGCAGACATCAACCAACTTGGCGACATTGAATTTGGCTACTGCACAGAGTATATGATTATCAATATGTTCAAAAAGACCACCGAGGCAGACATCACCAAACTTCGCGAAAAACTTATGGAAATTGGCGACTCGGTTATCTGCATTGGCGATTTGTCACTTGTAAAAGTGCACGTGCATACAAACGAGCCTAACAAGGCACTTGGCTACGCACTGGAACTTGGCGAACTTTACAACTTGAAAATTGAAAATATGCGTGAACAAAACCGCGAACTTAAAAAGAAAGCCCAAGCGGTTGAAGAAACCAAAGAACTTGGCATGATTGCAGTTGCACCGGGGGATGGGCTTTCACAAATATTTAAAGAACTTACTGTGGATGAAATTATCATGGGCGGACAAACCATGAATCCAAGTGCAGAAGATATTGCCACAGCAGCGGACAAAGTTCCGGCGCGAAATGTGTTTGTTTTTCCAAATAACAAAAACATTGTGCTTGCAGCCGAGCAGGCAAACGATGTTACAAACAAAAACCTTATCATCATTCCAACACGCAGCGTGCCAGAGGGCATCTCGGCGGCGATAACATTCAATCCGGATGCATCTGTGGAAGAAAACAAGGCGGCAATGTTGGAGGCAATCAAAAGTGTGCGCTCAGGCAGCGTGACATATGCAGTGCGCGACACCCATGTTGATGGTTTTGACCTTACAAAGGGCGAAATTATTGGCCTTGACGACAAAGCCATTTTGGCAAAAGGCAATTTGGTGAGCGAAACCACCGAAAAGTTGATAGAAGCCATGTTTGACGATGCAGTTATGAACATAACTCTGTTTTATGGCGAAGATATCCGCGAGGACGAGGCAAACAAACTGCAAGAAACTTTGGCTAAGAAATATCCAGACTGCGAAGTGACCGTTGCCAACGGCGGACAACCAGTGTATTATTACCTTGTAAGTTTGGAATAACGCGGGGGCAACTTCGTCACAAACGGCGCTTAGGCTCGTTTTTGAACAAGTTCAAAAAGCATCGCTGTGACGCTTGTTTGTTCCTCTCCCCAAAAGTGTCAAGCACTTTCGGGGGCCCCATAAGTTTTCGCCTGAGTATCAACCGAAAGTCCGTCTTTGTTCGGCTAAAGTGTGTTTTCAATTTTCCTCGCCGAACGCAGTTCTACACTTGAAAAATTGAAAACCATTTTGGATTGAGAGAATAAGTAGGATGTTGCAGGTGGCTTCGAGGGCCCCATAAGTTTTCGCCTTCATTTTTCAAAATTGCTATTGACAACAGCGTTGTTTTAATTTATAATATATCTGAAAAATGCAAGGGGGGGGAACATGGACGTAGAGGCATATATACAAGCAAGATTAGAGGAGGAACGAAAAAATAAAGACGAGGGTTCTCTTAAAGAAGCACAAGAGGCCTTTGCAAAAGTTCCTGCTTGGATTGCAAAAGGCGAAAAACTTATTTATCCGCAACGCCTTGAGGAATTGCAACAAAAAGTTCTGGTTTGTGCAAGTGACATTTATAGAGGTCGTGAAATTCGCGATGCTCTTTTCATCATGGAATATTTGGCAGATGGCGGTTCGGTTGATGCAGTCAAAGGGTTCCTTGAACAAGCCAACAGTTGTGGAACAACGTGTTATTATAGGACAATAGAAATTGTTGCCCATCTCAGCAAACGCGGCCCAGAATTTTATAGAGAAGTTACACGCAGTAATCCTGATTGGCTTCAAGAGGTTGAACGCGAAAACAAAATCTTTGAGCGCAACCTTTCTGACGGAGGAAAGCAATAAGATAAACAACGCAAATAGAAATTAAAAAACCGAGAATTTTTTCGGTTTTTTTGGTAAAAGTAAACCACTGAAAAGAGGATTAAATTTATTCTTTTGGCGCAATTTTTTCCATGCCGCCAAGATATGGGCGCAGGGCTGTTGGGATGCGGATGCTGCCATCCGCTTGCAAGTTATTTTCCAAAAAGGCAATCAAAATGCGTGGAGATGCCAGCACGGTGTTGTTCAAGGTGTGCACATAATATGTTCCCTTTTCACCTTTGGCGCGGATGGAGAGGCGGCGTGCCTGTGCATCGGTCAGGTTTGAGCAACTGCCAACTTCAAAATATTTCTTTTGGCGAGGACTCCATGCTTCAACATCGCAACTTTTCACTTTCAAATCTGCCAAATCTCCGCTGCAACATTCCAATGTTCTGCAAGGGATGTCAAGAGCCCTGCAGATTTCAACTGTGAATTTCCACATCTGTTCATACCATTTCATGCTGTCTTCTGGGCGGCAAAGCACAATCATTTCTTGCTTTTCAAATTGGTGCACGCGATAAACTCCGCGTTCTTCAATGCCGTGACTGCCCACCTCTTTGCGGAAGCATGGGCTGTATGAGGTCATTCTGATTGGCAAATCGTCTTCTTTTATAATCTGTTCCTTAAAGCGGCCAATCATGCTGTGCTCGCTGGTGCCGATAAGATACAAATCTTCACCTTCAATTTTATACATCATGGCGCTCATCTCGGCAAAACTCATAACGCCGTCAACCACATCTGCCCTTATCATAAACGGCGGAATGCAGTATGTGAAACTTTTTGAAATCATGTAATCGCGTGCAAAGTTAATCATGGCGGTCTCTAAGCGTGCGGCATCACCTAAAAGATAATAAAAGCCGTTTCCGCTTGTTCTGCCTGCCGATTCTTTGTCCAGCCCATTTATGCTTTCCAGAATGTCCGCATGGTGAGGCACCTCAAAGTCTGGCACTTTCGGCTCGCCAAAACGCTCAATTTCCACATTTTTGCTGTCATCCTTGCCAATAGGCACGCTTTCATCAATAATGTTAGGAATTGTCAGCATTATTTTGCGTATCTTGGCAGAGATTTCTTCTTCCTCTTTTTCAATTTCGGCAATGCGGTCGTTATTTGCACGAACTTGCGCCTTAATTTCTTCCGCTTCTGATGCTTTTTTCTCTTTCATCAGTGCACCAATCTTGGCAGAAAGAGTGTTGCGGCTTTGACGAAGATTGTCGCCCTCTTGCTTTAAAGAGCGAAATTTTTTGTCTAGTTCTTCCACCTCGTCAACAAGTGGCAACTTTTGGTCTTGGAATTTTTTGCGGATGTTCTCTTTAACAAGTTCTTTGTTTGTTCTGATTAAATTTATGTCTATCATATTTCCCTCTTTTAATGCAAAAATTATATCAACAAAGCATTATTTTTGTCAAGAAAATGATAGAAAAGACAAAATTAAATAAAATTTTTTGAAAATATTTGACAAAAACCGCTTTTTCTGTTTAAAATAAAAGAGAAACCAATTAAGGCTTGCATGACGGACTTGCGAATTCTAAAATCAATTTTCAATTTTTCTGGCGACCGAACTGCGTTCGGCGAGGAAAATTGAAAATCACCCTCATTGGAGGGGTAGGTGGGAGAGGGAACCGAAAGTTTAGCGGTTAGCACTTTAATCGGAAGGAGATGAAAACGCCCCGTCAAGATTGTCCATCAGCCGAGATTGCTTCGCAATGCGACACACTCGCTTTCGCTCGTGGCTCAACATGACGCAAAGTGCGAGCCCGCGTTAAGAACTTTTGGTGCCACCCCAGAAAAAAAGTGAAAAACGATTTTGGTCACAAAATCGACAACACGATAAAAAAAGATTAGATAGAAAAATGAAGGAGTTTACGATTATGAAAAGAAAAATTGCGGGGGGGGGAATCGAGGATTCCGAAAATTAAAAAACAGGCTTAAATTCACAGGATTGGCA
>CANQCE010000062.1 GCA_947589655.1 uncultured Clostridia bacterium
AATTGGGCACACAAGATGGGCAACGCATGGCAGCATCTCGGAGGCAAATGCGCATCCGCATCTGTCTGTTGATGGACAGTTTGCCATTGTTCATAACGGAATAATTGAAAACTTTGAAGAATTAAAGCAACGTTATAATTTTCACTTGATTTCAGAAACCGATACTGAGGTGTTTGTAAATTTAATATCCCAGCAAAATGGAGATGTGCTTGACAAACTGATTGCCGCAAGTGATGTTGCGCGTGGAAGTTTTTCCATTGCCCTTTTGCATAAGGGTGAAAACAAAATTTATCTTGCAAAGCAGGGCAGTCCGCTTATGGTTGCAGTTGGCAAAAACGGTTGCATGGTGGCAAGCGACAGTTCTGTTTTTGGGAACGATTTTGATGATATTTTTTGCATGGAAGATGGAGAATTTGCCATTTTGGAGAAAAATGGCGTAACTTTTTTTGATAAAAATAAGCAAAAAATTGAAAAAACACCAATTTTAAGGGAACTTTTTGATTTTGACGAACAGAACACGCAAGAAAAGTATTTTATGTTGAAAGAAATAAAAGAGCAATCGGCTGTGCTTAGAAAAACATATTTTAAGTTTTTTTCTCAGGGCGTGAATATTGACATTCAAGCCATACGAAAGTTTAAAAGCTTTCACCTCGTGGCGTGCGGAACGGCATATCACAGTTGCCTGATGGGGGCAAGATATATTCAAGAGTTGTGTAAAAAAGAGTGCAAAGTTACAATTGCCAGCGAGTTTAGATATTCGGACAATTTGTTAAACAAAAATTGTTTATACATTTTTGTCAGCCAAAGCGGCGAAACAGCCGATACAATTGCATCTGCAAAACTGGTGAAAGACAGTGGTTTTTCGGTTATGTGCGTTACAAATGTGCCATACTGCTCATTGAACAATTATGCGGATTACATTTTGCCAACCTTTGCTGGGCGAGAGGTGGCGGTTGCCTCCACAAAAGCCTACACGGCGCAGGTTTTTACACTTCTTATTTTTGCATCAATGCTGTCTGGCAAGGATATGCAAGAAAAATTAAAGAGGTTTGTATTAAATTTTGAAATTGCTCTTTTGGATGACAAAATTTTACAAGAAATTTTTAAATATAAAAAGATATTCTTTATTGGTCGTGGGCAAGATTATTTCACTTGTTTGGAGGGCAGTTTAAAACTGAAAGAAATTGCCTACATAAATTGTTTGGGGATTCCGGCTGGGGAACTTAAACATGGAACGCTGGCGCTTATTGATGAAGACACTTTGATTATTGCCGTTGCAACACAAGAAAATTTAAAGGAGAAATTAATCAGTAACATTTTGGAGGCGAAATCGAGAGGGGCAAAAGTGATTGTGCTTTCACAATTTGAAAACTTTTTCAAGGAAGCCTTGCAGATAAATCTGCCGCAATTTGACGAATTTTTAATGCCAATTGTCAGCATTGTGCCTTTGCAACATTTGGCTTTTGAATATTCCATAAAACTTGGGCTATCCCCAGATAAACCAAGAAATTTGGCAAAATCGGTGACCGTGGAATAAAGTAACAAAATTAAAAAAATGCGTTTATTTGCGCATTTTTTATTATTTTTTTTTAATTTTTTTGCTTTTTTATAAGTTTTTATAAACAATTGTCAAGAATAAGTTGTATGTAAGGCTACTGTAATTTCCTTCGTTAATGCTGCCGCTTTCAAGAGTAAATTCAAATGGGAACACAATAAAATATCTTTCGCTTTCTTTATCATAACTTACTTTGTAAGCGCCATCTTCAAACGCATCTCCTAACTGCCAAGTGCCATCTTGTTGCCTGAACGATAAATTTGCAGCAAAGTTTTTTGAAAGCCCACCTGCAACTATTTGTGCCATAACAATTTGTTTGTCTTTCAAGCGCATAACGGAGGTTATTGCCTCTGGGCGCACCAACTTTGCAACAGTTGTGGTTTGTTGGTTGGCATCCAAAGAAGATGCTTCTTCAAATTGCACAGCATCGCTTTGGAAAACTTGCGTTTGTTCGGCAGTTTGATTAACTGAAACTGAGAACTCTGGGATGCTTTCAGCAGGGGACATTGATGTTGTTATTTCGTCAACTGGCGTAACATTTGGCTGGTGAGAAACCATAACGCCTTCAAATTGAACATACATTTGTTGCGTAAAAAAAGAACAAAACAAAGAATTAATACAAAATATTGTGCTAGAAGACATAATGGCGGCGCCGATTGTAAAGGTTAAAACACTTGTTAAAACCCTTTCATCTTCTGACAAAGTGTTGTTTATTTTGTAAACATCTCCATTTGCAAGAAGTTCTGTGTTTTGCCTTACCCAAGCAATAACTTGGCTGCCATTTTTTGCCCTTGCAGTGAGTGTGACGGTTGAACCTTCTTCATATGTTGCACTGCCAACTGCGCCATTACCTGCAACCAAACCATATTCGGTTGCACTGGAGGACCAACTTACAGAAAAACTTTGCTTTTCGTCACACCCAAAAAGGGCAAACAGCGGCAACAGGAAAACTGATAAAAGTAAAAATGAAAGTTTTTTCTTCATGTTTTATCCTCTTTTATTTTATAATAAACATTTTTTTCAAAAAAAGCAAATTTTTTTATGAGATATGCAAAAATCCTTCAAAAAAATTCATACAATTTCATGAGTATTTTTTTGGTGCTTGCATAAAATAGACCTTGTAAGAGATGTTGCGAGGAGTTTTTATGTGGGAACTTTCCATTGCCGTAAGTTGTAAAAATTTGGAGATAGCCAAGTTTATATATCAATCACTTAAAAAAGAGGGCGCCAGCCTTGGCGGAGTGGTTACATGCTATGAGGAGTTTGAAAACTTCTATATTCTTTTTGGCTGCCCTGTGGAAAAGCAACAGAAGGCGTGCGAAGAAATTGAAAAATGCATAATTAAAGTGATTTGTAATTTTTATAAAGAGCGCTTTTTAACTGAAAATTTGCGCCTTCCAACTCATGAAAACATAAGCGTCACGGCGTTTAAAAAAGCCCTTATCAACTTTGATAAAGAAACGGACATATATTATATAAGTAAAAATTTGCAACTCCAAGACAATTTGCATTTGGACAGTTTTTACTTTTTTAAACTTAAAGCCCTGCGCGACAAATGGCAAGAACTTATTGCCCTTGCAAATGAAAACAGCGATTATCTTGTCAGCAATGAGGCGTTTTACGACCTTTTGAAATTTTTGATTGACAATTTGGAGGTCTGCGAAGACGAAATTAATGTTTTTGAAAATGAAGACGGCTATCTTTTGCAGTCGCAGAATGAGGATTTAAAAAGCGAGAATCTATCCAAAGAAGGGCTTGTATCGTCACTGATTGAACTTTCGCCAAAGAAAATAAACTTTTTTTGCCGCTCAGACGATAACACCGCCGGCTTCTTGACCAAAATTTTTGAAGAACGAGTGAACATTTGCTATAACAAAAATCTGGAGAAGATTTCTCTTTTGGGGCAAACACATTGATTTTCTGTTCGGAGGATGAAATATAGGAGAAAATTCGTAAAAGTGAAATTTTTGCTAAAAAGTGTTGACAAATTAAAAAACTTGGGTATATAATATTGCTGTATTTTGAAAGACAAGTAGGGTTTGCCCATGCGCACAGAGAAGGGTTGGTTGGTGAAAAACCTTGGCAAGGCAAAAATCTGAAACCACTTTCGGAAAAGTTGCATTTCTAATAAACTTTTCAAAAATACTACAAATTTAATATCAAGTGGCACATTTTTATGTGCAATTAAGGTGGAACCGCGGTGAAAATCGTCCTTAAAACAAAATGTTTTGGGCGGTTTTTTTGTTATGCCGCCACGAAAAAATGGAGGTTATATATGGAAAAGAAAGATGTTCAAATTGCAAGGCATAGTTTGGCGCACATTTTGGCAAAGGCACTGGTGGAGTTGTATCCAAACACCAAACTTACCATTGGTCCAGCCATTGACGATGGCTTTTATTATGATGTTGACACTGACGAGATGCTAACGCCAGACCATTTTGATGCCATCGAAAAAAAGATGAAAGAAATTATCAACAAAGGCGAGGCTTTTGTAAGAAAAGAGGTTTCTCGCAGCGAGGCTCTTAAACTTTTCAAAAACAATCCTTACAAAACGGAAATTATTAACGAGTTGCCAGAGGATGAAAAAATTACCATCTATCAAACGGGTGACGACTTTTTTGACCTTTGTGCTGGCCCTCATGTTGAAAGCAGCAAGAACTTGCAAAACTATGCCTTCAAAATTTATGCCGTGAACGGTGCTTACTGGCGTGGGAACGAAAAGAACAAAATGTTGCAGCGCGTGTATGCCTATGCCTTCCCTGACAAAAAACAACTTGCAGAGCACATTGCCATGTTGGAGGAGGCAAGAAAGCGTGACCACAACAAACTTGGCAGAGAACTTGAACTTTTCACCACGGTGGACTATATTGGGCAGGGCCTGCCAATCTTGCTGCCAAAGGGCGCAAAAATCATTCAAATTTTGGAGAGATTTGTTGAAGACGAAGAAGCAAAGCGTGGCTGGCAAATCACCAAAACGCCTTTCATGGCAAAAAGCGACCTTTACAAAATTTCTGGGCATTGGGACCACTACAAAGAGGGGATGTTTGTGCTGGGTGATGAAAAGAAAGATAAAGAAGTGTATGCACTTCGCCCTATGACCTGCCCATTTCAATATCAGTGCTATTTAAACAAAGCACGCTCTTATAAAGATTTGCCACTTCGCTATGACGAAACCTCCACACTTTTCCGCAACGAGGCAAGCGGCGAAATGCACGGTCTTATCCGTGTGCGCCAATTCACTCTGTCGGAAGGGCATTTGATGTGCACTCCAGAGCAACTTGAACAAGAGTTTAAATCTTGTTTGGAACTTGCCATTTTTATGCTGAAAACTTTGGGACTTTATGAAGATGTTTCTTATCGTTTCTCGCAATGGGACCCTAATGACAGAAAGAAATATATTGGAACTGACGAGCAGTGGAACGAGGCACAATCCACCATGGAGAAAATTCTGAAACATTTGAACATTCCATACGAGGTTGGCATTGGCGAGGCGGCTTTCTATGGGCCAAAACTTGACATTCAAATCCGCAACGTTTTTGGAAAAGAGGACACCCTTATCACCATTCAGGTTGACCAAATGTTGGCTGAAAAATTTGGCATGGTTTACACCGACAAAGATGGGCAAAAGAAAAACCCTATCATCATCCACAGAAGCAGTGTGGGCTGCTACGAAAGAACTCTTGCTTACCTTATCGAAAAGTATGCTGGGGCGTTTCCACTTTGGCTGGCACCTGTGCAAGTTAAGGTGCTTTCGCTGACCGAAAGAAATGCGGAATACGCAAAGGCAGTGCATGAAAAACTGTTTGCACAGGGCTTCCGCAGCGAACTTGACGACCGCAACGAGAAAGTTGGTTACAAAATTCGCGAGGCTTCCGCAATGAAAATTCCATACCTTATTATTGTGGGGGATGAGGAAGAAAAATCGAATACCATTTCCATCCGCGGCCGTGGCTTTGAAAATAAAAGTGGACTGAACCTTGACGAGTTCATTGCAAGGTTGCAACAAGAGGTGGAACAAAAGATAATTAAGTGATAAAACACGCTTTCTTTCTGTGCGGCAGAAAGAAAGTTGGCAAAGAAAGACCGCATACTTTTCTAACGCTAGAAAAGTATGCAAAA
>CANQCE010000063.1 GCA_947589655.1 uncultured Clostridia bacterium
GTCATGCCCCAAGATTTTTCACTGTTGCCTAAAACGTTATAATAATTGTCTCCATATCGGAAAACAAACTGCTTGCCATCAGGCATTTTCCCAGTGTTGTTAAAATGCAACTGTACGCTTGTATAATCCAAGCCCCTCACAAACATATAACAATTCGCATCTTTACTGTTATATAATGTTTCTCGATAAAAATTGCCTAAAAGTGTTTCAGATTCTGGCTCAAATATATCTTCAATGCGCTTGTCACTGTTCCTTGCATATTCAATTTTTTCACCATTAATTGAAAAATCTGCGCTGTTGTCTTTAGGGTCAAAAGTATAATTCAACTTCACCGCCGTGAAAACTGAATAAGGAACATAACAATTTGTATTATCACTCACCGAAATCTTAACACTGCCTAAAAGTTTTTTTAATTGGCTTCCCTCTACATCAACCAATGGCTTTCCTAACATGTTGCTTGCCTCCACATGGGAAAGGCTATCGCTAACATAGTTTCCAGGGGAAAATATGTCAACCTCTTTTCGTCTTGTCTCTCCCCTTCTTAATTCATATTCACCCATTGCGGATAGGTGTGTGTCCGAACTTACATACACTTTTATCATACCATACTGACCATACCAATCAAGGTCCCCCCAGTGTGGTTCACCGCCTCGCATAGCC
The DNA here is from genome assembly GCA_947589655.1 of uncultured Clostridia bacterium. GTDB lineage: Bacteria > Bacillota > Clostridia > Christensenellales > UBA1242 > Caccovivens. The sequence continues at coordinate 661 of CANQCE010000063.1, forward strand.
CACAATCCAATAATGGAACCAATAGGATATGTATAATAACCATAATCAATATCTGTACTATGAATACTGCAATTGCCTTGAACTTTCCCAAAACTTAAAACATTTTCAAAACCACCAGCGCCGTCGTTTTCTCGCCTATTCGTTCTTGACGACCCACAAATTCCGCCAACACAGCCAAGATACTCCTGACTTCCAGTATCAATATCGCCATAGTTTGCACAAAAAGCAATCCTCTCTGTATCAACTCCGTCAACATCAGAAGAATCGGAGATGTTCCATGGTTTATCTGCAGTGCCAAAAACGCCAACAATACCGCCAACAGAACTGCCAGTCCAAGGCCCAAAAATTTTGAAATCAGGAGTCGTGACCCCCTCTATATGAGTGTTTATCTCCCCAAAATTTGTGCATCTGTAAATTGCCCAGCCTTTCTTTCTAAAGCCAGCATTCACTTGCTCAGTTTCACTTACAGGCAAGGTGTTGTTTGTTTCGCAGCGAGACCATACGCCAACAACACCGCCAACATGAACATCCCCTTTAATTCGCGTGCTTTCAGTTCCGCATGTTATTGACCCATAATTATGAGAATCGTATGTAAGGCCTTCTGAGTCCCAGCCAACAATTCCGCCCATGGCAGTATTGTCGGACATATTGGTTGTTCCTTTTTCCAAATTTAAAGAGCCTGTAAAGATGCAAAAACCAACTTGCGAGCGGCAATTCTTTCCAGTTACGCCACCAATTGCAAGGCAATATTTATCGTCATTTCCGTTATAATTTGTTTTAACTGATATATTAACGTTTGAAATAACATTGGTTAAAGGAGAGGTGTTATGAGATATTGCCCCTATCAAATACTCATAGGCACCAGTAGGGCCGTCATTTGACCAATTGCCTGTGTGTGAGTTTTCATATTTCCCATCTTTCGTCTGTGCATTTGCCCCAACACCTGCGCTTTCTGCGGCTACTAATTCTTGCCCAACCTCCACGTTCAAGCTGCCATCCACCGTTATGTTGCTGGATGAGGTGTTTCCGCCTTGAAACAAGGCTATACATTTTGCACCTTCGTCATTATAAAACGCACTGGATGTGGTGTTTTCTTCTGTGAACACGCGGCTACCAATGTTTATAGTGTGATTGTTCCCTTCAAAAACGCCATTAATGTCTGGGATTGGTTCCCAAGCGTAAGAGGCAAGGGAGATATCGTTTGTAAGTTCAAAATAATTTTCTGGTTCCTGAGCGGTTTCTTCCGTTTCATCCACGCTTGCGGCGGTTACGGCATTTGCCGCCTTCATTGCCACAACATCTTCCACCGATGTGCCAGAAAGTGCCTGTGCAATGCACTCTCTATCATACGCCTTTGCAGTTTTAAGTTCGTTTAAAGAATTTGCCATAAAGGCAAGTTGGTCAGCATTTGCAATCTTCCAAGGGTTATCTTCCGTGCCAGAGCCTTTCAGGCTGGAGGTTTGAAAAACATTCCAGTCTTTTTTTTCTTCTTCTGGCTCGCTTACAGAAGATTTTGGAAGAAAATTTTCAACAGCAAGAAAAACTCCACACACCGCGGAAAGAGACATCACAACTGCAGCGCAAATTGTGAAAAATCTTTTTTTTGCGACAGTTTTCTTCTTCATACTTATATTATAAACAAAATAATATAAAAAAACAAAATGATTTAACGAGATTTATCAAATCATTTTGCTAAAAAATTGTTTTATTTTATTCAAAAAAGCCATAAACGCCAAGGATTTTTTTCTTAATTTCTTCCTGCCCACTGCTTAAACGGTCAGAAGAAACTTTAAATTTGTTCATTTCCAAAAGTGTGAATTTAAGGCCTAAATCTGCCACTATTTTATCACTTGTGCCAACAAAAATCACGCTCTTTCCGCCTTGGAAATTGATATATTTCACGCCCTTGCGATATCTTGCACTGATTGGAATTTGAACAGAAGCAAGGCGTTTTACGTATCCGTTGTTTGTTACAATCAGCAAGGTTTCCGATATGTTTTGCCCAGCAAAAACAACCGTGTCTTTATCTTCCAAATTAATGCCTTTCACTCCGCCAGAAACTCTGCCCTGAACTGGCACTTCGCTCTTTTCAAAGTTCACGCAATAGCCATTTTTGGATAACATCACAAAAGTTTTGCCCTTAATTTCGTGCTCTACATACAGCAGTTTGTCATCGTCAGCAAGTTTTATCGCCTGATAGAAAGGTTTTGCAACAATCATATCCTTTTCTGTCGCGCGCTTAACCATGCCATTTTGCGTGAAGAAGGCAATTTCTCCTTCGCCTTCAACCTTTAAAACGGCAACTGGCGTTTCCATGATGTCAATGGTCTTTTCAAGGTTTTTAAGCGTTATTCCTTTTTCGCGCCACTTGCACTCTGGAAGTTTGTCCGCCGTAATTTTAAGGCAATTGCCCCTGTCTGTAAAGAAAAGCAATGTGTCGGTGGCCTTAACAGGAAGAATTTGTGTGTGAACATCGAACAGCGTGGAGTTCTCCGACAGCACCTTTGTTGATTTGGAATAGTTCTTCATGTTCACTTTTTTAATGGTTTTGCCAGCGGAAAGTGCTATCAAATAGTCTTTCGTGTCCTCAATTTCGTCCATTTTTGTAAGCACAATATCTTCGTTTTTAATCTCATGAGAGCGCCTTGGATTGCCAAAGCGGCGTTTAATCTCCAAAATTTCTTTTTTAACAACTTCTAACTGCAATTTTTTGGAGTCTAAAATTGCTTGAAGTTCTTTGATACGCTGTTTTAATGCGGCAAGTTCTTCTTCCAATTTGTTAACTTCCAAATTTACAAGCCTTGCAAGGCGCATATCCAAAATTGCTTGCGCCTGCTTCTCCGAAAGGTTAAACTTTGCACGAAGCCTCTGTTTTGCTTCCGCCACATTTGCCGATGTTTTGATAATTTTTATAACAGCATCAATGTTTTTTATGGCAATCAAAAGCCCTTCAACAATATGAGCACGTTCCTTTGCCACATTCAAATCGAACCTTGTTCGGCGAACAACAACATCTCTCTGGAAGGCGGTGTAATAAGAGATTATGTCCATAAGGTTCAAAAGTTTTGGCTTGCCGCCTGCAATTGCCACCATGTTGATGGCATAAGAAACCTGCAGGTTTGTGGACTGGAACAACATTCCCAAAATTGCTTGTGCATTTGCCTCTTTTTTAAGGCGAATAACTGCACGCATTCCATGCTTATCGCTTTCGTCACGGATTTCACTTATGCAAGATAGCTTGTCTTTGTTCTGCTCTTTAAGCTCAACTATCTTTTGCAGCAGTGCCGCTTTGTTGACCTGATATGGAAGTTCTGTGATAACCAAACTTTGCTTGTCGCCATTTTGCTCAATGCCAACTTTTGCCCTTAATGTAATTTTGCCTTTTCCAGTTTCGTATGCACTTTTAAGACCATCTCCGAACAAAAGTTCTCCGCCAGTTGGAAAATCTGGCCCTTTTATAATTTTCATCATTTGTTCAAGTTTGATGTTAGGGTTGTCTATATATGCCACAACGCCGTCAATAACCTCGCCCAAGTTGTGTGGAGGAATGTTTGTTGCAACGCCAACCGCAATTCCAGACGCACCATTCACCAAAAGGTTTGGGAATCGCCCCGGCAAAACATCTGGTTCTTTTAAAGTGTCATCAAAGTTAAGCCCCCAACGAACGGTGTCTTTTTCCAAATCACGCAAAAGTTCCATGGCAAGAGGCGTCATTCTTGCCTCGGTGTATCTCATTGCCGCGGCACTGTCGCCATCCACAGAGCCAAAGTTTCCGTGCCCATCAACTAGCGGCGCACGCAAAACAAAGTCTTGCGACATCCTGACCATGGCATCATAAACCGAACTGTCACCATGTGGGTGATATTTACCCATGCAATCGCCCACAATACGTGCAGACTTTCTGTAAGGCTTGTCTGGCGTAAGCCCAAGTTCCAGCATGGAGTATAAAATTCTGCGTTGAACTGGTTTCAAGCCATCTTCCACACGTGGCAACGCCCTGTCAAGCACAACATGCTCGGTGTAAGGAATCATGGAATCATGCAAAACTTCTTCCAAAGGCTTGAAAAGCACGCCATTGCCACCATAGTAGCCGCCCACAGAATTTCCGCTATCTTCGTGATGCTCACTTGTTGAAATGTCAAGTTTTTCATCTTCTTCAAAATTCATTTTGATTTCTTCCATATTGTTGTTTTCGTTTTGTTTATCTTTCATGCTTTTTTCCTCATTCAAATTTTCATCACCGTTTTGTTGTGGTTCAAATTTTTCTTCTATTTTTTCACTTTTTTCAAATTTTGGCGGTTTTTTTACGCTTTTTTCGTATTTTTTAGCCCAATTTTCTTCTTTTTTCGTTTCTAAGTTTATTTCATATTCAAAATTTTGTTCTTTATTTTCTTCTTTAAACTTGGTTTTTTCTTGTTCCGTTTGTTTATTTTTTTCTTTGGGTTCTGTTTGTTTTTGTTCCTCTTTTTCCGTTTCCAAACTCCAAAAGTCAAGTTGTCCGCTGGCAACAGATGTGTCTTTTGGTTCATCTTTTTCCTCAGTTTCTGGCGGAGTTAAAAGTTCGTCATAACACATCTGCCCCGGAATAGGTTCAATTCTTTCTCGTTCTTCGTCATTGTTATCTTTCATACTTTTCTCGACTTTTGAAATTTTTTAACTTAAAATTAAACATCTTCGGTGGTAAATTTTGGTGCTATCCCAGATTTATAGTCACGCATAAATGTATCCTCGCGGTCAAAGTTGGCATGCTCAGAAATGTATGCCTTGCGTTCCTCAATGTCATCGCCCATAAGCGTGGTTATCATTTTCTCGGCTTGTGCGGCATCTTCAATTGTCACCTGAATAAGCGTGCGGTTTTCTGGGTCCATGGTGGTTTCCCAAAGTTGTTCTGGGTTCATCTCCCCAAGCCCTTTATAACGC
>CANQCE010000064.1 GCA_947589655.1 uncultured Clostridia bacterium
GGAAGGCTAGTGTTCTACCACTGAACTACACCTGCAAACGCCCTATCAGTTTAGCATGCCGCAAACAAAAAGTCAAGGAAATTTTAAAAAAAGAAAAGAATTTGTCAATTTTTTTGCTATTGCAACCAAAAAAGAGGTCTATTGATTTAAATTTTGGGCTATTGACTGTTGCTTGGTTTGTGCATCAATTGTCATTCCGTTCCCCAAAGGCTTGTTAGAAACTATCTTTGTATGGTCCTTGCCCATGTCTTCTTTAGAAAGCATAAACCATTTTAAACTCCTGTCTCCTCGCTGCCAATTCTGGGCATCCCAAGTTATGTCACAATAAAAGGCTTGGTTCTTTGTATCTTCATATTGTATTATGCTGTGCGCCCCGCCATTTGCGTAGCAGGTCACCAAGTTGGTTTTAATGCCGTTCACCAAGCAAAAATATTGCAAAATCTTGGAAAATCCCTCGCAAACGCATTTGCCACTTTTAATCGCACTTAAACAATCGTTTGCGCCAAACTCTCGCCCAGCAAGCATCACTTTATGCCCTTCAAGTTCAAATTCTTCCGAATTTTGCCTATGTTTTTTATCTGAAGATGCCTCGGAATCGTATTTTATATTCCTGCATATCCATCCATAGATTTTTACAAATTTGTCTTGGTCAGAATCGCCTTTTGAAAGGATTTTCTTGCTAACATCTTCAATTCTCTCTTGTAAATCTTTCATCTGATTGAAAGTGTTGTTTATGCAAAACGAAGAACTGATTTCGTCAGCAAAAGATACGCACAATGGCAAATCTTGTTCAAATGTTTTAAATTGCGGATAGGTTTTCATGTTTTCAAACAGTTTTGGGGCATAGATTGCGTCTAACTTGTAATTGCACGCCCTGTCATATACCGCAGCCAAGGTTTGCCTTGTTATTTCGTGAATGTTTTGAAGGGCAAAATTGGAATAGCAAGTAAAAGTTTCAATTTGTGGTGTAAGGTTTGCAATGCGTTTTAAATCTGGGCAATGCGTTAAGGACAGCGTATGTAATTTTGGAAACTTATCAACATCAAATGTTTGCAACCCAGAAACATTGTCCATGTTCAAAAATTCCAGATTGCCCAACTTTGCAATTTCATCCACATCCGAATCGGAAAAGTGTGCATTGCGAACACTTAACGAATTTAATTTTTTAAAACCTTTAAGAAATTTTATCTGATTTGGGTCATCTATTGAAAGCGAATGAACATTTTCAAAAAGCCATTCCATTTCGGCGTCTGAAAATGTTTCGTTATAGTTATATGCGTTTACAACTTTTGCAGGCGCATCCGTTCTGCCCTTGAATGTTTTGGTTAAAATATTCCTAAGTTGAACTCCCAAAGAATATGGCAAATCGATTGAATACATTCGTTTCCTCCTATAATCCTTAATTTAAGTATATCATTATTTTGCCAAAATGTAAATAGTAAATTTTTTATAAGATAAAACGCTCGTTTTTAGTTCGAGAAATCTTTTCTTTCCACCTCTGCAACCATAGAAACAACAAAGCCTGCAATTGTTCTGTCAAGAAAATGATTTAACACTTTCAAGTTCGCACGGTCAATTTCGTCTAAAAAATGCTGCCATGTGACCATTCGGCAAGAAGTTGTTGCAACCTGTATGGTCTCATCCCAAAATGGTCTGTCCGCAAGTTCAAACGCCTTGCTTGCATCTGTTTTTCTTGTTTCCACCCCATCGCCCATAACAATTATAAACGCTTTGCCGTGTTCGTTCAAATGGTCGTGCACAAAGCGCAAAAATTTATCTCTGTCTTCTTGTTCAACCAGCATATGAAGCACTGCAACAGAATAAATAAAATCAAATTTTTGGGTGAAATTGTTCCTTAAAATGTCCATAACAAAAAAGTCGCCACTCACGCCCTGTTCTTTTGCCTTTTTCTTGCACCACCTGATTGCTTCAGGAGAAACATCGCTGGCTCGCACATTAAAGCCTTTTGAAAGAAGATAAATGGCGTTTTGCCCCTCTCCGCAACCAATTTCAAGAATTGACGATTTTTCTGTCGCCCCATGTTTTTTTAATAGGGCTTCAATTGTTGGGCTATGCCCTTCGCCAGCCCAAGCAAGATTTTTCTCCGAATGGACCTTTTTGTATCTGTCATCATATGCCTCATAATATTTTCTTTCCATGCCCCCTCCTTTAACTCCAAATTTTATATAGGTTTTATAAAAATTTATTCATTTCCTTTGCCAAAATCTAATTTTAGATATTCCGTATATGCCCCTTGATAATGTGGCATGAAAAACTGACCGCTTTTAACCAAATCTTCAATTTGCGCTTTGGTGAACCAAGCGATGTCCTGAACCTCGCTCGTTTGCAATTTGGTGTCCTTAATGTCAATATCTTTATGTAAATAATACAAATCCACAAAAGTTTTTGGGGTTTTCATGGTTTTAAACAAAACAAGTTCGTTTTTGTCAACATTTACGCCAATTTCTTCTTTTAATTCTGTCAACATCCCTTCAAGGCTGCTCTGACCAGAAGTTGGATGCCCACCAGTGGTCGCCCACTTGCCACCCTTTGCCTCCGAACGCTTTTGAAGCAAAATTTCGCCCTTGCTGTTTTCAATAAAAACCATGACAACAACAATATATTTGCCCTTGTCAAACTTTTCCCCTTTTGCCACCCTTTCTCCAAGCGGCTTTCGGTTTTTATCAAACAAATCTCTATATTCCATATTGCCCCATCCTTTTTTGTTTCAGAAACATTAAAAATTCACTTTTCTCCTAAACCGCATAGCAAAAATGCGGTTTACATATCAGCGCAGATTTTTTGCTTGGTGCGGATAACAGGACTTGAACCTGCACCCTTTCGGACTGGAACCTAAATCCAGCGCGTCTGCCATTCCGCCATATCCGCATTTCTATTTGCACCTTTTAGCCCTAAGCCTTTTCTGCCTCGGTTCCTGGAACATGTCGCCTTGGGTCCTTTGTCAAATCACTGCGTGATTTTAAAGGCTTTCGCCTTTGCCCAAGGCAACTTTACTGCGTCACGCTCACTTTTGCACAAGGGTTGTGCAAGTTCGCGTTCCTTGTAAAAAATCCAGCGCGTCTGCCACTGTCGCCCCAAAAATGAACCATTTTCGGGGACCCCTACGCCATATCCGCATTTCTATTTGTCACCTTAAAAGCATTTTTTCAAGCAAGGATATGTATATATTACATCAAATTAACAAAAAAGTCTAGCATTTTGAAAAAAGAGGCTGTTTTTGCCCCTATTTTAACTTTTCAGTATAGTATTTTAGGTTTTTATCAAATTTTTCTATATAATTTCTTGTTTCTTCATATGGAATTTTTTCAAGAGTTTTTCCGTCAATAGAAAATTTTTCATCCGAAAGCCAAGTTTTTACTGTGGTCGGCCCAGCATTGTATGCGCAAAGTGCGGTGTGCATATCTTCAAATTTTAAAAACAACTGTGCCAAATATTTTGTGCCAAAGAATATGTTTGTTTTGGCATCAAAAAGGTCAAATTCGGTCAAATTCATTTCGTTTGCTAGGCCCTGCGCCGTGGATGGCATCACCTGCATCAATCCCACTGCGCCTTTGCTTGATTTTGCATTTTTATTAAAGTGGCTTTCAATGTTTATAACGGAAAAAATTATTTCTTCACTCACCCCAAATTCTTTGCTCGCCAAGGCAATTTCTTCCTTGTATTTAACAGGAAAAATTGTTCCATAAATGCAATTTATGCCAAAAATTGCCAAAAAAATGAAAGAAATGCACAAAAAAAACGATAAAAACCACTTCATAACGCTATTTTATGAAAACCGAACTAATTTATGCTTATTAAAAAAAGACAACTTAATGTCTTTTTTATTTTTAAAAAGAAATTGGTTTCGCTTTGCCAGAGGCTGTATCCACCAAGTAAAATCCAGCAAAATTTCTGTTGTCTAATCGCACGAAAATCCTTTGCACCAATGGGAAAAAATCATATAAAAATTTTACGGAAATTCCGCACGCCCTTGATATTGTGTGCGGAGTGTTAACAATGGCAACTGGTATATTTTCAGCCTTTAACAAATTTGCAAAATTAAGGGTGGCAAAACGAGTTCTAAAAACTGCCAAAGTGTATCTCAAATTTCCTCCTTATGCACAATTTTCCCCCTAAAATATTATATTGTAATATGATTTATTTTGATAACTCCGCATCCACTTTAATAAAGCCAAAAAATGTGCAAAGGGCTGTTTTGAACGCTTTAAACATTTTCACGGCAAACCCTGGTAGAGGCGGTCACAAAGCCGCGATGCGCTCTGGCTTGGAGGTTGCCTTGGCGCGCCAAACGGTGGCAAACCACGTTGGAACATCGCCAGAAAAGGTCATCTTCACGCTCAACTGCACTGACGCATTAAATTTGGCTATACTCGGCTCTTACAGGCCGGGCGGACACGTTGTTTGCACCGTGAACGAGCATAACTCTGTGGCAAGGCCGCTTGAACATTTAAAGCAAGTTGACCCAACCTTTTCTTATTCCGTGGCAAGCCAAACAGGAAAACTTGGCATTGTTTGGGAGGACATCCAGCGCCACTTGCGCCCAGAAACCTATTTGGTGGTTGTGAACCACATTTCCAACGTGAATGGTGATGTTGCCGACATTGAAGAAATTGGCAAGCACCTGCACGAAAAAGGCATTTTGTTTTTGGTTGACGGTGCACAAGGCGGCGGGCATTTTGTTTACAATATGGAAAAGATGCATATAAACATGCTCGCACTTGCCCCTCACAAAAGTTTTTACGCCCCACAAGGCGTTGGCGCGCTGTGCTTAAACGGCGAAATTGATTTACAGCCCATACGCTTTGGCGGAACAGGCATAAATTCTTTGGAACTGGTGCAGCCAAAGGAACTTCCAGAGCGTTTTGAAAGCGGAACGCTGAATACCCCTGCCATTTTGGGCTTTGCAGAAGGAATTAAGTTTGTGGAAGAAAATTTTGACGCCATTGCCACCAAACTTGAAGATTTAACCACCTTTTTGCACTACGAATTTTCCAAACTGCCGCTTACGCTTTACACCAAAACAGAAAACACCAGCGGAGTTTTTGCATTTAACATTCCTGGGGTCAACTCCATGGACGTGGCAAATGAACTCAACGAAAAATGGTCAATTTGCGTGAGAAGCGGCTTGCAATGCGCACCGCTCAAACACCGCTCGCTTGGCACTCTGGAAAGCGGAGTGGTTAGGGTGTCGCTTTCTTACTTTAACACCTATCAAGAGGTGGAAAAATTGGTGTATGCCATAAAAACAATTTTAAAAAGCAAATAAAAACAAGAAAAATGCAAGTTTTTTGCGTTTTTTTTATTATTTTTGCAAATAAATTTGACAAAAAAACAAATTTCTATTTATAATAAAAGTGAAAATATGTTTTTTAGGAGAGGTTTTGTATGAGCATTAAAAGAAGAATGGGGCTGAATTTGCTTTGTTTAGGATTGGTGCTGGTTATGTCTGTCACCTCAATCTCTTTAATTCTCTCCGCACTTAACGCAAATGTAAACAGCGGCTTCTCCATTTCTTACACTGCAAAAAATATAAATGCCGCAGTGGCAGGCAG
>CANQCE010000065.1 GCA_947589655.1 uncultured Clostridia bacterium
ACTTGCAGTTTAACAAGCGTTATACTTGCTGCTCTCACGGCAAACGTGGGTAGCAGTTTTTCTATTTTTTATGAGCCGCAACTTGGGGCAGAACTGCCAATGGACAAATTGCGTGATGAAATTTTTCCCGCTATGACAAAGTTACTTTTTGATGACGATTATTTTGTTTACGATTATTGGGATGGCACCTCTTTTTTGGCAGAGATGGGCACAAACATTGAGGGGGCATCATGGAGAGATGTTCAAGATATTGTAATAAGATTGGCACAAGAAGATGAGGAGTGGGGATATTATTATTTTGACGAAACATCTGGGTTAACATTTTTTGTTATTTATGATGAGAACCGTGAAATATTTAGTTCAGATTCATCCGTAGTTAGTTCAGGTTCATCCGTAGCAGGTGTTTTGTGCGACAAAGATATTCAAGCACCTGAAGATAGCACGGGGTTGTTTGTATATTTAACTCATGTTATGCAAGGTCTTAGGTATTATTTTTATAATTTCCATACAGACAGAGTTAAAATAGCGGATTATATGTTTGCTTCTTGTTCTTTTGCAAATGTGTATGGTTTAAGCCTTGCCGATTTGAATTTTTCCAATGTAACAAGTGCGAAAGGTATGTTTACAGGCATTCAAGAGCCAGTCTTGATAAGCGAAGAATTGCTCTTAAATGAAATAATAAATAATTCAACAGCAAATCCTGAACTTTATAGCAGCACGCACAACGAAAGTGGGCAGATACATATGACAAAAGACAGCATGTTTGCACTCCCAGCCATAGATTTGGGCTTTTTGCTAGGCGAGCAGGATGGCATGGGAAATGACAATTTTGTAATTCAAGCATATTTTCCCATTCTTACAGCTGTTCAGACATATACTGGCACTCTTGATATGTTTTATGGATTTTCTTTTGAATATTATGATACTCCGGGGAATTTTACAGATTACAAGGGCAAGCAAGTTGCAAAAGATTATGAATCTATTGTATCGGCGGATGGACTAATGTGGAACTACACTAACAATTATTTATCCCAGTTTTCAACATATACAGATAAAATTATTTCACATGGGTTTGATGCTTCTGATATTGGCTTTTATGTGGAAGTTCCAAATCAAGACACTGAAGGCATGACAAATTTTAGGCTGTATTTTATCTCGGACAGCCCAATTTACATAATAAACGCGCCGGATTATGTTAAAAATGCTGAGGATTGGCAGTCGGCAATTTTGGGAGAGTTTTATAAAAAAGATGACCCAGATTTTCATTATTCCTTCAACAACTTTAACACAACTTACTGGGGATAGATATTAAAAACAAGATGATAAAAAAGGCCATGAAAAATGGTCTTTTTTTTATATAACATATGAGTAAATTTTGCTAGAAAGAGATAAGAAAAGAAAAATTGGCAAAGAGATTTGTCAACCATGTAGTCCATTTGCTTGGCGTTCCATGTTCTCAACAACAATGTCTTGAATGTCGCCAAGGCTATCGCAATATTCCAGCACTTTCCATGGGGTGTTGGTGTGAAAATGCAAACGCAGCATTTCGTCATCGCCAACAACAAGCAGGCAATCGCCTTCAATGTTCTGTGTGATGTAATTTTTAACTTCTTCGTCAGATAAATTTTTTCCTTCTAACAAAAGTTGCGTATCAAATTTAAATTCAATCATTTTTTTCTCCTTAAAGTTTAGGCGTTGCCTTCGTTATAAAAATCGAACGCCTTCATAATTTCAGACAAATCTTGGGTTGGGTTTAGCGCTTCTTCAAAACTGAAACCACTTTCGCTGACAGGCACATCGCGCAGCGTTTTGCGATTTATTGCAATGTGAACCTCTTTGGATGGCTCTTGCTTTTTGTAGTCTTGCATTTTGTTCAACAAGGCCCTCATGCTGTCATTGCCAGTGTAAATTGGGCGAGTGATGTTGTTCATTTTTTCAAGAGTTTCTTTGTAATTTGCTATCAGCATGGAAAATTCGTTCATAATGTCTTCAAAATTCTGGTCGCGCATAAATTGCGGGAACTTTACATTTAATTCTTTAACCAAAAGTTCAAGTTTGTCCATAATAAGATTGTTAAAGTTCCTTGAACCCTCCTCTTGAAACTTTTGTGCCTTTTCAAACATGGAAAGAGCATTGAGAATGTTTTTCTCTTTATTTTCAATTTCTGTGCGTTCATTTTTAAGGTCAAGCATGCGTTTTTCGCTTTCCAAAGCCTTTAATTTTTCTTCCATAAGTTTGGCTTCGTAACTTGCCTTCATCCTTTTAATGAACATATCAACTTCTTCGCGGTTATATCCGTTCATTTCTTGTGAAAACATGCAAATACAATCTCCAAAAACAATAATAGCAAAAATGGCACCAAAAAAGCAATTAAAATGTAAACATTTATCAAATTTTTTACATAAAGCAGTGCATAAAGGCTGACGAAAAATATCGAAAAGGCGAGCAAAAGGTGAAAACGCTGACCGCAAAACACAAATGCGGAAATGGAGGCGAGAATAAATGCAAGGGCAATGTAAAAGGCGGCGTAGGAGGCTGTTGAAGTGAAGGTGTAAACATGTCCAACAGTTCCAATTCCGCAAAGCAGAGAGCCAAGATAAAGGCTGCTGTCAAGTTTGAACAAAACGCTTTTTAAAATTTGAAAGGCGCCAAGGAAAAGGCAGAAGCCATAGAACCAAAGTTCTGGCATATGAAAGTGAAAGATGCAGACAAAAATATACGAAAAAAATCCCAAGCAAAAAAGTGAGAAAAAACATTTTAAAAGGATGCTTTTTTTAAGCCCAAAAACACGTCCGCGTGCCATATATCAAATTATTGCACCAAAAAGAAAATTTAAGCAAAATTAAAAAAAATAAGCCAAATTTGCATAAATTTTTGCAAAAAATGGCCATTTTTTTATGTTTTTTATAATTTTTTAATTTTTTTAGTTAAAATTTTTTCTTTAAAACCTTCATAATTTTGTTGAAAGGGTCTTTGCGTTTATCGTTTATCCTAGGCCAAATTTCAACGGCAAAAATCAGGATTAGCCCGCAGGCGATAAAGATTATGCTCAGAACTTGTGAAACGCGCATGGAACCGAGATACAAACTGTCAGTTCGCAGCCCTTCAATAATGGCTCTGCCAATGCCGTAAAGAATTAAATATCCGCCAGCAATCACGCCATTATTTTTAAAGTTTGCATGCCAAAGGGTGTATTCCAAAATGATAAAGCACAAAAAGTCCCACAAACTTTCGTAGAAAAATGTTGCCATGTGCCAGCCAACGCCATCAATGTAAACGGCAAAAGGGAACCACTGCCATGCAGGATTTGTTACTGCATATCCGTATGCCTCTTGATTGAAAAAGTTCCCCCATCTGCCAAGTGCTTGAGCGCAAATCATGGACGGCACAATTATGTCCGCAAGTGCCAAGAAATTCTTTTTGTGAATAAGGCAGTAAATTATCACGCCAATTGCGCCACCAATCAGGCCGCCATAGAACGCCAAACCACCTTTCCAAATTTCAAAAATTTGCCAAAAACTTGTAAAACTGTCAAGGCTGAAAAGCACAAAATAAATTCTTGCGCCAATTATGCACAGGGGAATAACATAGCACGCCAGCGTGATGATATCGTCTGCTTTAAAGCCTCGGCGCTTGGCATTTTTTGCAGTTATAAGCACACCCAACAGATATGCCAAGGCACTTGTTATGCCATAAATGTGAATTTCTTGCCCAAACAATGAAAAAGATTTTGGTATAGATAATAAACTTTCCATACCTTAAAGTATAGTTTTTTATTCGTTTTATGTCAACTAAAATTATAAATTAACTTTTTTTGAAACTTTGTAAATGGCAGAAACATACATTTGGTCGAACATATCGGCGCTGTCAAACGTTGTGAACAGGGTTGTGCTTGCACCATTTGCGCTTGCCTTTGCAAGCATCATAATTTTTTTCATGCTGTCAACGGCAGGCTCTGTGTGGCCCAGGTTGGCTTTGGTGTTGTTTTTAAAAGCATAATCCACCAGCGAGGCAAGTGTGGCGATGTCTTCCACAAAAAGAGCAAGTTTTAACCCTTGCCGTTGCAGGCGAGTTACACAATCAATGAAAGTGGTGATTGTTGTGTATGCTTCAAGTGGGCGTTCGTCATACTTAATGGCAAATGCGGTGTTAAAGCCCAGTTTGTCAACGCCGTCCCAATCTTCTGGCATAACATTTGGCACTAGGGCAAGCGTGACAATTTGTTCTTCATTAAGTTTTTTAAGTATGCTTTTTAAGTTAGGAATTTCGCTAAATTTTCTGCACTCAACCAAATTGCGTGAGCCCAACAAAACCTGTGCCTTGCCAAGAGAGAGCATTTTGGTTGGAGTGGCAGCAATGTAAGGCTGCTGCTCGCTTTTGTATGTGGCAGCTGCCTGATAGTTTATTGCCTTGATTTTGTCCATGATATAATCTTTTGCAGAATTCATCATTACGGCTGTTCCGCTGATAAAATCGAACTCTTGCAAACGCTTGTCCAAAGATTTTTTAACCAGCACGGTGCTGCCGCTATAAAGGTTGACAAAGAAAAATTCGTTGTCGTTTTTGTTTATCAGCACACCTTTTGCTTCTATTGGGAACAGTTTCTGCTGAAAAATATCGTCTTCCATTTGCCTGAATGTAACATTTTTCTGCATATGAGTGGTTGGCGCAAGTTGCCTTGCATTTTTTAAAGAATAATCTTTTCCTGCCAAAACAGAAAGTTCAGATAAAATACCTTCTATGTTAGAAAGTTCTTTGTATGGCCTGCCTTGTCTGGTTGGAAGGGGCTTTAATTCTTCCCCAGCAATAATTTTTTCCATAACGTAGTTAATGTGCTGCTCGCGCTTAAGCGTTGTTGGAGAGCTGTCTCCAAACACACGTGCAAGGGCGCGCAATTCGTAAATGCCCAAACTTTCAATAAGCGTTAAGCACTGTTGCTGCTCTTTGGAAAGTTCTTTAAACCCACTTTTTTTTGTCATAAAAACTCCTTTTTATCAGGTCTTTGAAAAGATTATATCACAATTCGACAGCAAAACCAAATTTTTTTTGAAACTTGTGGAAATTATTTGCTAATTTTCGACAAAATATGTATTATATATATATGAAGAAATTTATCTTTTCACTTTTGGCTGCACTGTTGTGCTTCACGGCCGTTGGCTGCGGAGGCTTTTTGCTTTCTGGGTGTGGCAGTTCACAGGTGCAACTGGAAGAAAATCCGTCAGACAACCAGAGCACACAGCCAAATGAAGATATAACCGATGACGAAGGAAATGTTTCCGCCACCGAAACATCTGGCTATTGGACAAGTTCAAGCAATTATGCATCAAGTTTTGCAGGCGGCTCTGGCACGTCAAGCAGTCCATATCAAATTTCCACTGCGAAAGAACTTGCACGCCTTGCATATTTAATGAACTCCTCGTCTTATACCTCTTATTACAATAAGCATTCCAAACTTACGGCGGATATAGATTT
>CANQCE010000066.1 GCA_947589655.1 uncultured Clostridia bacterium
AAACTCGAAGTTGAAAAACTCAATGAAGAGTTGCGCGCCCTTGACGCTCAAATTGCCGATTTGAAAGATATTTTGGCTAAGCCAGAGCGCGTTCTGCAAATTGTGAACGACGATTTGGAACAAGTAAAACAAACCTATGGCGATGCACGCAAAACAGAAATCAGCATGGACCTTGGCGGAATTGATGTTGAAGACTTGATTGCAGAGGAAGATGTTATCATCTCCATGACGCACCTTGGCTATATTAAGCGCATGAGCACAGACGAATATAAGGCTCAGCACCGCGGCGGCGTTGGAATTACCGCTCACAAAACAAAAGACGAAGATTTTGTGGAGAAGATGTTTGTCACCTCCACGCACGACACGCTTTTGTTCTTCACCAACCTTGGCAAGGTTTATTCTGCCAAAGCGTATGAAATTCCAGAGGCACAAAGGCAAAGTAAAGGCAGAGCAATTATCAACCTGCTTCAACTTTCTCTTGGCGAAAAGGTTAATACAATCATCCCTATGGAAAACATTGAAAAAGCAAGTTTGATTATGGCAACAAAGCGTGGACTTATCAAAAAAACACCGCTCACCGAATATGAAAACATCCGCAAAGGCGGAAAAATTGCCATTAAACTTTTGGATGGCGATGAACTTATCGGCGTGGACATCACAAAGGGTCGTGATGACATTTTGCTGGGAACATACGAGGGCAAATGCATCCGCTTTAACGAAACAGAC
Organism: uncultured Clostridia bacterium; assembly: GCA_947589655.1. Taxonomy (GTDB): domain Bacteria; phylum Bacillota; class Clostridia; order Christensenellales; family UBA1242; genus Caccovivens. The sequence continues at coordinate 727 of CANQCE010000066.1, forward strand.
GTGCGCGAGGTTGGCCGCGACAGCCAAGGCGTGCGCAGCATGAAACTTCCTTCATCCGACCATATTGTGGACATGGCAATTGTGCATGAAAACACACAAATTTTAACCATTTCCGAGCGTGGCTATGGAAAACTTACAAACATTGACGAATTTAGGCTTCAACAACGCGGTGGAAGTGGTGTTAAGGCCGGAGTGTTCAACGAAAAAACCGGCAATTTAATTGCACTTAAACAAATTGAAACCCCATGCGACCTTTTGGTTATCACCGATAACGGAATTATCATCCGCACCCCTGTTGACGGCATCAGCCACTTCTCGCGCGTTAGCCAAGGCGTGAAGATTATGAAACTTAAAGACAGTGCAAAAATAACCAGCGTTGCCCTCACCGAAAAAGATGAAGATGAGGAAAATGCAGAGGGCCCTTCTGAATTGGTGGAAGACATATCCGTAGAACAAGAGGCTGTTGAAGATAACAACATTGCAGAAGAAAATAAAATTGAAGAAACAGAAAACGACGAATAAAAAAACATCTTTTTAAAAATCGCCACAAGGAGAAAGATTATGGACAAAAAGATTTTTGAACAAGAAAAACAATATCTTTCCGAAGTTTTTGCAGAAATTGACAAGAAAAAAGCAAAAAACAAAGCAAAAATTGATAAAAACACGCAAGAAATTCAAAACTTGAAGTCTTATTTTTCTCAACACTTTTACGAAATCAAAACCGATGGCGATGAACTTGCCAGCATCAATTTGCAAATTGAAAATTTAGAGCAACAAAATGCTGCACTGGAAAAAGAAAACAAGCGTTTAACAAAACAGCGTAAAAATCCTTATTTTGGTCGCTTTGACTTTCAAGAGGCTGGGCAAAAAAACTCGCAATCGTTTTATGTTGGGCTTGGCAACATTCAAATACCAAATCAAATAAATTTGGTTTACGATTGGCGTGCAGATATTTGCTCGCTATATTATGACGACAAAATTGGCAAAACCTCTTACACCTGCCCAGACGGCGAAGTGAGCGGCAATTTATCTCTTAAACGCCAATACAAAATTACTGGCGGCAATTTGGATTATTATATAGACAGTCACCTTGTAATAGATGACGATATTTTAATGGAACAACTTTCACAAAATGCCACCTCCAAAATGCATGAAATCGCTTCCACAATCCAAAAAGAGCAAAATGTGCTTATCCGTGCTGACAATTTTGAAAATACCATTGTGCAAGGCGTGGCAGGTTCTGGGAAGACATCCATTGCCATGCACCGCGTTTCTTATCTTTTATATAAATACCGCAACACACTTAAAAGCGAGGACATTTTAATTCTGTCGCCTTCCGAACTTTTTTCAGATTATTTAAGCGAAGTTTTGCCATCTCTTGGCGAAGAAAAATCTTTTACCACAACCTTTGCAGAACTTGCAAAACGCCTTCTCGGGCAGGAATTTGAAACAAGAGAAGAACTTTTAGAGCGCATGATAGGCAATCAATCACAAGAAGATTTTGAAAATGTTGCAATAAAATCCAGTTTTGAATTTTTAACCGATTTAAAAAAGTTCTTAAGCAAAGATATTTGCAATTTGTTTGTTCCAAAGGCTTTGAATTTTGGAAATGTTAGCATTTCAAAAGAAACGGTTGAAGATATTTATTTTGACAAAATGAAAAATTTGCCTATTTACAAAAGGATTGAAGTTCTGGCAGAATTTATTACCGAAAAGTTTTCCCTTCATGAAAGTTTAAAACCTGACCTTATAAAACGTGCAAAGAAAATTTTATATGGCAAATTTGTAACCACCGACCTCCTTAAAATTTATAACCTGTTCCTTGGAAGTTTAGATTTAAAAGAGGTTGACCATATTGGTGCTTATGATATTGCGCCAGTGCTTTTAATAAAAGAGTGCTTGTTTGGGCTAAAACATGGTTTTGATGCCAAATATGTTATTGTTGACGAAATGCAAGATTATTCCCCTTGCCATTTTGAACTTTTTGACAAACTTTGGGGTTGCTCAAAACTTTACCTTGGCGATATTTACCAAAGCATTGACCGAACACTGCCTGCCACATATCTTCGCAATTTGGCAAAACTTACAAAATCCAAAATTAAATATTTGAACCGTTCTTACCGCAGCACAATGCAAATTTCGCTGTTCTCACAAAAAATATTAGGCAAACACATTGCAAACAATGTCAACCGTAACGGCGAAGAAGTTGAATTTATACGAACCAGAAATTGCGCTTTGGCAATAGAAAAAATTCTTGCCAAAAGGGAAAAAACAAATAAAGGGCAAAGTGTTGCCATTATTTGCAAAACAAAAGAAGACATTAAAGCACTGCAAAAAGCAAGTGCTGTTATAAAAAAGTTTAAACAACTTAGCAATGCAAAAATCAGTTCAAAAAAAATAATCACAACCCCGGCAAGCGCCAAAGGTGTGGAATTCGATTGCGTTATAATCCCATTTGCCAACCAAGAAAAATATCGTAACGAACTTGATAAAAATCTTTTGTATGTTTCCTCCACAAGAGCCCTTCACAAACTATACTTTGTTTGCGACAAAACGCCAAGCGTTTTTCTTAAAAAAGGTTGATTGAATTAATATACAAATTTCTGTTAAAAAATTGCTGGAAAAATTTTATAATGTGCAGAACTTTCAAAATTTTTGCATAATGCCGAAAATTGTCAAAATAGCCATTTTTAAATTTGAACACTTAAACAAACAAAATTTCAGATAAAAAGGGTCGTTTTTGAAAAAAGTTGTCCACAAAAATGTGGAAATGTGGATAACTTGTGTGGTTTTCTCCATTTTTGGGGCAAATTTGGCGGTTTGCATATTCATAAACGGTTTTGAATATTTATAAATTTGTGGATAAGTGGAAAATAAATGTGTAAAACTCATCCTATCCATATGCTTGACAAAATGCCGTTTTTTGTTATAAAATCAAAGATAATATCAAAACTTGTGTTTTTAAAATGTGCATTTTTATAATGTTAAAATCACAAAAAAAGGAAGTTAAAATATGGCTGAAAACAAACTTATAACCCCAAGAAAACTTGCAGGATTTTGGGAACTTATGCCAAACGAACAAATATGCTTTTCTTCCATGTTAAATAAGTTGGAAGATGTTTTCAAAACAAACTGCTTTGTGCCGCTGGATACGCCAATTTGCGAATATAGCGAGGCGCTTCTTGCAAAAAGCGGTGGCGAAACAGACAAGCAAGTTTTTCGTTTCACAAAAGGCGATACAGATATGTGCATGCGCTACGACCTCACCGTTCCTCTTGCTCGTTTTGTTGCAATGCACGAAAATGAACTATGTTTTCCTTTTAAAAGATATCAAATTGGAAAGGTTTTCCGTGGTGAGCGCCCACAAAAAGGCAGGTCCAGAGAATTTTTCCAATGTGATGCCGATATTATTGGCGATGGCGAACTTTCCATAATCTCCGATGCTGAGTGCGTTTATTTGTTTGAACAATGCTTTAACGCCATTGGCGTGGATGTGACCATCAAAATTTCTAACAGAAAAATTTTGTCTGGCGTTTTTGAAGATTTGGGCTTAACAAAAGTATCGCACGAAATTTTAACAATTTTAGACAAACTGGACAAAATCTCTGTTGAAGATGCAAAAAAACAACTTTTTGAAATTGTAAAAAATGAAAAAACTAGCGAAAAATTGTTAAAATTGGCACAAATAAACGGAAATTTTGAAGAAATTGCCACATTTTTAAATGATTTTTGTAAAAATGAACTTTTTGAAACTGGCGTTAAAGAACTTTCTGAAATTAACGAAAACTTGAAAAGCCTTGGCGCAAAAAATTATTGTTTTGACATTTCTATAATACGTGGGCATGACTATTACACCGGCACAGTTTTTGAAGCCTTCTTGAAAGGCGAGAAAATTGCACTTGGTGGCGGTGGAAGATACGAAAATTTGTGCGGATACTTTTCCAAGCGAAAAATGCCTGGTGTGGGGATGAGCGTTGGCATAACAAGGGTTTTTGAACTTTTAAAAGACAAATTTGTTGCCGAAATCTCTTGCGGAAGCCAAGTTGGTGTTATCAATTTTGATAACACCCTTGGTGACGCACTAAAAATTACAACAACTTTAAGAAAATCTGGCGTAAAGGCCGACTGCTTGTATGAGAGCAAAACCTTTAAAGCAAAAATGAAAGAGGCGAACAAACGTTCCCTTCCTTTTGTGCTTATTGTTGGCGAAGATGAGGTTAAAGAAAATTTGTTCACTTTAAAAAACATGGAAACAGGCGAGCAAGAAAAACTTTCGCTATCGGATATTGTGAAAAAAGTTCAAAGCGGTCGAATGTGAAAGTGACAAAATAACAGTAAAACTTGTAAAAAAAATTAAAAAAATGCGAAAAAAAACACAAAAAAAGGAAGATTTTATGAAAAAAAGAAAAATATTAGTCACCTCCGCCCTGCTTTATGTGAACGGCTTGCCGCACCTTGGCCATGTTGCTGGCTGCTGGCTGCCGGGGGATGTTTTCACAAGGTTTCAAAAAACTTTTGGCAACGATGCCATTTATGTTAGCGGCACCGATGACCACGGCACAACAAGTTACATCTCAGCAAAAGAACTGGGCATGGACACAAGCGAATACATTGCGCAGATG
>CANQCE010000067.1 GCA_947589655.1 uncultured Clostridia bacterium
CAGTTCAAACATTCGCGGCGGCGGCGGATTGAATTTGTTTCGTCTGTGCTGCGGCTGTCAAGCACTTTGCTTTCTTCGTGTCCGCAATAAATACATTTCATAATTTAATCTCCTTTTTCACATTATACAACAATATCTTGTGTTTGGACAAACATTTTTGCACAATTAATTGAATTTTTTAGTTTCAAATTTGTAATCGCCAGAGATTTATTTTGCATATGTGAAAATTTTTCGCCATAAAAAATAGTATGACATTGGACAAGTGTAACCAAAAACAAACCTATATCATCTGCGGATTTTTGGGAGAGTGCGACAGCGTGATGCGCCGTTTTTTTGAACTTGGGCTAACTGTGGGCGAAAAAGTGAAGATTGTTGCCACATCTTTGCAGAAAAAAGTGTTTCTGCTTGAAATCCGCGGCTATCTATTAAGTGTGCGAGCCAGTTTGCTTGCTAAGGTGGTGGTGAAATGAAATTGAAAAAAACAAGGCCGCTTGGCAAGAAAAACTTTTTTGAAGAAAACAAGCAGACCTCACCTAAAGATTTGGGGAAAGAGGTGCTGCTGGTTGGCAACCCTAATTCTGGCAAGACCACGCTTTTTAACGCACTCACTGCATCAAATGAACATGTGGGCAACTGGCACGGCGTGACTGTTGATACTGTGGGGAAGGGGTTCTCTTTTCAGGGAGAGGACTATTTTTTGGTGGACACCCCCGGCATTTACTCACTTTGCCCACTCTCTTACGAAGAAAAGGTGGCGGTGGATAAAATTGAGGGGAGTTCTACCTGCAAAATAATCAACATTTGCGACCAAAACAATCTGCAAAGGAATTTGTATCTTACGCTTTGCCTTTTAGAGCGTGGGCTGGATGTGGTTTTGGCGGTTAATGAAATTGATAAAAAACCAATTTTTAAAGTGGACTGCAAAAAACTTGGGGAAAGGCTGGGGATAAACGTTGTCAGGATAAATGCAGAGAAAAAGATAGGCTTAGACGATTTAAAAAGTTGCTTAAAAGAAGAAAAACGCCAAAAAAAAGATTTGCCGTATTTAAAGCAATTAAAACTTGTTGAAGCAGAGAAAAATTTTCAAGCCCAGCCAAACAGTGTGCAGCAGATATCGCAACTGCGATATGCCTTTATTGACGAAATTTTAAAAGACTGCGCAGTGCGAACAAAGGATGTGTATGGTAAAAGTAAATTGGACAAAATATTTTTGAATAAATGGCTTGCCTTCCCAATTTTCATATGCATTTTGGCGGCAATCTTTCAATTGACCTTCTTTTCTTTGGGCTCGCTTCTTTCAGATGCTCTTGGGCAAATTTTAAGTTTCTTCACAACGCCGATATTAAACTTTATTCGTTCATCGCTTGGCGAGGGATTTGTGTATTCACTTTTTGCAGATGCCATTTTTGGCGGCGTGGGCACGGTGCTGTCATTTTTGCCACAAGTGGTGCTTTTGTTCTTCTTTTTGTCAATTTTGGAGGACAGCGGATATATGTCCCGCATTGCCTTTATTTTTGAAGATATCTTGGGCAGAATAGGGCTTTCTGGCAAGAGCGTTTACACTCTTTTAATGGGCTTTGGATGTTCCACAACTGCCATTATGACTTCTCGCAATATGGAGGACAAAAATGCCAAAATTAAAACCGCCATCCTTTGCCCTTACATGAGTTGCTCGGCAAAAATTCCAATCTATACCGTGGTTGGAGGTGCGTTCTTTGGCGCAAAAAACATTTTTGTTATCATGGGGCTGTATGCGCTGGGCGTGATTGTGGCAATTTTAGTGTCCAAAATTTTGGACATGACACTTTTAAAAAGCAAGGCACAAAGTTTTATTTTGGAATTTCCACCTTATCGAAAGACCTCTTTAAAACGCGTGGGCAAAATCCTTTGGAAAAATGTGAAAGAGTTCTTGCTTCGTGTAGGCTCGGTGATGATTTCCATGAATATAATCATTTGGCTGCTATCTTCGTTTTCGTTTAGTTTTCAGTATGTGCCGTCAAGCGGAGGTGTAAGCGCACTGGAAAGTTTTGGGCGGATACTTGCACCTATCTTTTCTCCGCTTGGGTTTGGCAGTTGGGCGGTGGTGGCGTCACTGCTTGCTGGCCTTGTGGCAAAAGAGGTGGTGGTTTCCTCCATTGCCATGTTTAACGGAATTGACCAAAACGCCATAAAACTGCTCTCGGCATCACTGCTGCTGCCGGGCAGCGTGGTGTTCTTTTCTTCGCGCGCCGCAGTTGTGGCATTTTTAGTGTTCTGCCTTCTTTACACGCCATGCATTGCTTCCATTTCCATGCTGCTGCAAGAGGTGGGCAAAAAGTGGACAATAATTTCCATTTTCATTCAATTTGGCTCGGCTTACATTTTGGCATTTTTGACCTATCAAATTTTGTTCGCCGCCGAAATTTTTGGATTTTTCAGCGTTTTTGCGGCCATTTTCAGCATTTTTGCAATAATTTTTGCCATTTTTTACATTTTGCGAAGAATTAAAAAGAAAAAACTTTGCCCTCACTGCGAGCAATGCAATAAGAAATGCAAAAATAGCTGAATATTAAAAGTGATTTCATTTTGATTTAAAAATTTTATGTGATATAATGAACTTATGATGAAGCCAATTGTTGCAATTGTTGGGCGGGCAAATGTTGGAAAATCCACCTTTTTTAATAAAATTTGCGGAAAAAGAATAAGCATTGTGGATGATGTTGCGGGGGTCACTCGTGACAGGCTTTATGCTGACGCAAGTTGGAGTGGGCGCGATTTCACCATTGTGGATACTGGCGGTGTGGAATTAAATAGCGAGGATGTTTTTCAAAAAGAAATTATAGAGCAGGTGCAAGCGGCAATCTCGGATGCAAATGTGATAATTTTTTTGGTGGACGGCAAAAGCGGCGTTACACAAAGTGACGAAGATGTTGCACGCCTTTTGCGAAAACAAAAAGTTCCAGTTGTTTTGGTTGTGAACAAACTTGACACTTTTGATATTTCTTCCACTTACGATTTTTACTCTCTGGGTTTAGGCGAGCCAATGCCAATTTCTTGCACGCAAAGCAAGGGGATTGGTGATGTTTTGGACAAGGTTATTTCTTATTTTCCTAATCAAGATATTGACGAGCAAGTTTCAGGGATAAAAATCAGCCTTGTTGGGAGGCCTAATGTTGGAAAAAGTTCGCTTGTCAATCGGCTTTTGGGCAAAAAGAGAGTGGTTGTGAGCGATGTGGAAGGCACAACGCGTGACAGCGTGATTGTTCCCTTTAACTGCAACAAAAAAACTTACAACCTTATTGACACTGCAGGCCTAAGGCGTCAACGCTCGGTGGAAAAACAGTCGGTGGAGGGCTACTCAGTTCTTCGCAGCATGGGCGCAATTGAAATGAGTGATGTGGTGCTTATTGTTCTTGACGGAACAAGTGAGGTCACAGAGCAAGATGTTCGCATTGCCGGCTATGTTCACGAGGCAGGCAAGCCAAGCGTTATAATTGTGAACAAGTGGGACTCTAAACGCTGCTCAAAAGAGGAATTTTCCGAAATTTTGCAAGAGAAACTTGCGTTTATGGCTTATTTTAAGGTGCTTTTTGTCTCCGCACTCACTGGCAAGGGGCTTTCGGAGATTATGAAAACGGTTGACGAGGTTTACGAAAACGCTTCCAGACGGCTGACAACAGGTGTTTTGAACGACTTAATTCACGATGCCATTTTAAATCACGAGCCACCATCCAAGGGCGGCAGAAAGTGCAAGATTATGTTTGTCACGGAAGCGGCAACAAATCCACCAAAATTTGTCTTCTTTTGCAAAGAGCCGCAGTTTATCAATTTTGCATATGAAAGGTATCTTGAAAATCGTATCAGAGAAAAAGTTGATTTTTCTGGAACGCCAATACAGTTGGTTTTTAAAGGGAAGGAGGAACAATGATTGTTTATCTTTATCTTGCCATCGCTTTTGTGGTGGGCTATTTTTTGGGGAATATTAATTTTGCACGCATCTTTTCGTGGCGTTTTGGGAAGAAAGATATAACCAAAGTTGGAAGCCATAATCCCGGCACAATGAATATGCTTCGCACACGCGGCTTTGGCGAGGCCATGCTTACACTTTTGTTTGAAGCAATTAAAGTGGGCCTGCCAGCACTTGGGTGTTACTTTATTTTCAATCATTATTTTGACGATTTTGGGGATTTGGCATACTTTATCTCTGCATTTGGCGGAATTTTAGGGCACTGTTTTCCGATTATTTATGGTTTTAAAGGCGGCAAAGGCGTTGCCTGCACATTTGGCATGTTTGTGTTCAACCCTCATTTTTGGTTGATTTCTTTAATTATGTTTGTGCTTTGCTTTTTCCTGTTCATGTTTATTGAATATCCATTTGTCATCTCTTTCATTTTCATTCTCACCATGGCAATTTATGGCACTTGCATTTTTGCCATTGAAATGCCGCTTTGGTATATTCCTATAATTGCCATTTTGTGGCTGATTGCACTTTTTGTTGTGTTCTTGCATAGGGGGAACATCAAGCGCTTTTTTGCTGGCACTGAGAATAAGGTCAATTTTAAGGAAAAGGTTTTTGGGCATAAGCAAAAGGCAACTAAAAAAGATGAGCCTGTAAATGCAGAAGCTCAGCAGTCAGAAGAATCTGCCGAAAGCACGAAAGAGAGCAAAAAAGAGGAGAAAAATGACTAGGCAGGAACTGTTTGACCTTGTGGAAGACGAATATGCCGTGCAGCCAGATTATCCCTTTAAGCAAGAGATTGACGGTGCGGTTTTTCGTCATAAAGGTAACCGAAAGTGGTTTGCCCTTTTAATGCGTGTGCCAAAATTTAGGTTGGGAATAGGCTCAAATAGCCCAGAGCCAGCGGAGGTTCTAAACTTAAAATGTGACCCAATGCTGCGAGAAGGGCTTATGCAAACCAATGGAATTTTTCCGTCTTATCACATGAACAAAGTGCATTGGATTTCCGTTCTCATCGAAGAAGTGGACACAGAAACAATCAAAACACTTTTGGAAATAAGCTATGAAAAAACTGGCGAAAAACTGCGCTAATGGCTCGTTTTCGTGTAAGCACGAAAAGCATCGCTTTGACGCTTGTTTTTCGCCCTCCTTTGCGCCGAATGCAAAGCGCACTCCGTTGGCGCTTTGGCGCAATCGCTATTGGTTGTTTTTTTCAAGAACTGTGCCCAATGGGGGCAAAAAAAAGAACTTTCCACATTTATATTTAAAAAAATTTATAAAAAAATAAAAATATTTATAAAAAAAGGCGTATTTTTCTTGACAAAGCGGGGGGGGGATTTATA
>CANQCE010000068.1 GCA_947589655.1 uncultured Clostridia bacterium
TGTCGCGCCCCGGCTTTAACAGTTCGTTAGTGATGTCCATAAGTGTTGGCACGCCAATTCCGCACTCCTCGGCAACTTTCTTTTCGCCTTTTTGCTCAACCATTTTTGGCAACAGAACAAGGTTGTTATTTTTAACATCTTCTTCGGAAAGAGAGAAAATTTTCAAAAGTTTTCTTGCGGCATCATAACTTTCTGGATGCACAGCGGTGTTATCCAGCACATTTTCGCCGCCGACAACGCGCAAGAAACCTGCGCACTGCTCATACGCTTTTGGCCCAAGTTTTGGCACAGAAAGAAGTTCCTCGCGGCTTTTAAAGCCTTTTTTCTTGGCTCTGAAATCCACAATGTTTTTGGCAATGCTCATGTTAAGGCCGGAAACATATGAAAGCAGGCTTGGGCTTGCGGTGTTCAAATCCACCCCAACGCTGTTAACGCAGTCCTCCACCACGCCAGTTAAAACTTCGGTCAAGCGGTTTTGTGGCATATCATGCTGATATTGCCCCACGCCAATGGATTTCACGTCAATTTTGATAAGTTCAGCAAGTGGGTCTTGCAAGCGGCGCGCAATAGAAACCGCACTACGCAGATTGACATCGTAATCAGGGAATTCCTCTGCCGCAAGTTTGGATGCGGAGTAAACCGAAGCCCCTGCCTCACTGACAACTGCGTAAGTTACAGGCCTGTCCAAATGTTTCAAAAGTTCGGCAACAAAAATTTCGCTCTCTTTGGATGCGGTTCCGTTGCCAATGGCAATAACATCCACATTATTTTTTTCAATCATGGTTTTCAGCTTTTCCATCGCCTCCTCGGTTTTTGAACGCGGTGGAGTTGGATGAACCACGGTTGTGTCAAGCACATTACCGTGCTTATCAATAACGGCAATTTTGCAGCCATTGTGATAGCCGGGGTCAAAGCCCAAAATTATGTTGTTCTTTAATGGTGCTTCCATAAGAAGTGGCTTCAAATTCACTTCAAACATCTTAATGGCTTGCTCGTCAGCCGTATCGGTCAAATTGTTGCGACACTCCCTTTCAAGTGCTGGGAACAAAAGCCTTTCATATGCATCAGCGATTGTTTCGTCCATAAGGGTGTTTGTGTCGGCATTGTCCTTTTTAAAGTATCTTTCAATCACAGGGATTGTCAGTTTTTCATCAATCTGAATTTCCACTTTAAGGCACTTTTCCTTTTCGCCACGATTGATAGCCAAAATTCGGTGGCTTGGCAGATTTTTCACCTCTTGCTTAAAGCCAGAATAAGTCTCATATGTTGGGCTGTTCTCGTTTTCAAGCAGTGTGCAAGCAATGAACGCCTTGTTTGCAATAATTTCACGCAGTTCTTTTCTCAGTTCTGCACTGTCCGAAATTCGCTCGGCAATAATATCTTTTGCACCGGCAATTGCGTCTTGCACCGTTGGAACTTCTTCCGTGATAAACTTTTGCGCCTCGTCCAAAATAACCACATCTTTTCTTTGTGCTTGCAAAAGGTCAGCCAGCGGCTCTAACCCCTTGGCAATGGCAACAGAGGCACGCGTTTTGCGCTTTGGCTTATAAGGCCTGTAAATATCTTCCACTTCGGTCAGCGTCATTGCGTTTTCAAGAGCGGTTGCAAGTTCGTCAGTCCATTTGCCCTGCTCGGTGATAACTTTCTGCACCTTGGCTTTTTCATCGTCAAGATTTCTTAAATATTTCAGCCTGTCCGCAAAATTTCGCAACACCTGGTCGTCACAAGAGCCGTGCATCTCTTTGCGGTAGCGCGCTATGAACGGAATTGTATTCCCCTCGTCAATGAGCGTGATAATGTTGTGCGAATAGTCCGCCCTCAATCCAAATTCGCTGGAAAGCCTTTCTTCAATAGTCATTTTTTATTTCTCCTTTTAATTTCTTCTATTGTTTTCAGTTGGTCTTCAATTTGAATGTATTCCTGCATAATTTTGCCATCCCAAACTGTTAATAGCACATCGTCTTTGTGTTTTTCCCAAACAAGTTGTTTGCTCACACTTTTGTAAAGCGAAGGAATATTTTTAACCACAATAAAGTTCGCTTGCATGCCAACCTCCAAAGTGGAAAAGTTGTCCGTTGCCATCATAAGCGCATCTTTTTCGCTTATGGAATTGCAGTCTTCAAAAAACTGCCATTGCGTGGACAGAACTTGACGCATAAGTGCAAAAAAGTCCACTCCAAACACCCCACCTGAGCCCAGCCTAATATCAAAGCCCAAATTTTTCAGTGTTTTTAAATTGATTGGTCTTCGCCCAAATTGTGCATCTTCCGCAGGGCAGATGATAAATTTGTTGCCATACTGGCTAAAAAGTTGCAAATCGTCTTTTTCAAAACAGTTTCCGCCAACCAGCGCCCATTTTCTGTCCAAAAACCCAAAGTCTTCAAGCATTTGTGGCAAAGGTTTGCCAAAAGTTTTGTCCACACTGCCAAGTTCTTCCAAGGTTTGCCCCACCTTTAAAAACAAAAGCTTGTTTTCTTTGGCAACCTTGTTGCTAAGTTCGCTTAACTGCCCCTCGTCCATTTGGCAGAGGTTCTGCAAAATTAAGCAGTCGTCTTGCTCTGTTGTAAGGCAACTTGTAACGCCAGACAAAAGCATATCCATGGATGAAACTTCTTCAAATAACCGTTGCCCTTTTTCGCCCTCCATTGGATATTCGTCAAAAATGTTCCTATGCAATTTACAAGCGTCAAAGAAAGGTGGAAGAACATATGCCTTATACAAGTTAAACGATTCCGTGCCTCCATCCACTTTAAGTTTTCCGCGCGGCACAATTTCTGCAACCTTGCCATTTTCGACCAAGATGTCCACATTTTTGGTGCTATTTTGCAGTATATCCACAAGCGTTGCATTTGCAAAAACCATTTTTCTTGCAATGGTTGAGATTTCGCCAGGTTTATCAGAAAGTTCCCACTTTTTATTGGCTGGAGTCAGTTTGATTATATTGTTTTTCATATCGAATAAATTTCCGCCCCTTAAACAAACTAATTATACAACAGAAATAGGAACAAAATCAAATGAAAGAGCGAACAATTTTACATTCGGATGTAAACAATTTTTTTGCCTCTGTGGAGTGCAGCACTCGGCCAGAACTTAAAGAGAAACCTGTGGCTGTCACTGGCAATCCCGAAAAACGCACTGGCATAATTTTGGCCAAAAACGATATTGCCAAGAAATTTGGCGTAAAAACTGGCGAGGCAATTTGGCAAGCGCAACAAAAATGCCCCAACCTTGTCACGCTTGGGCCGCACTATGCACTTTACGAAAAAATCTCCAAGCAACTGCACGCGCTGTATCTAACCTACACCGATTTGGTTGAACCGCTTGGGCTGGATGAGTGCTGGCTGGACGTTACGCCTTCGCTTAAAGTATTGGGAAAAAGCGGCGTTGAAATTGCCAACGAAATAAGGGCAAAAGTTAAAAAGCAGTTTGGTTTTACGGTTTCGGTTGGCGTTTCCTTCTCCAAAATTTTTGCCAAACTTGGCAGTGATATGAAAAAGCCAGATGCCACAACCGTGATTGAAAAAGAACATTTTAAAGAAAAGACCTATCACCTGCCGCTAAACAGCATTGTTGGCATTGGCGGCAGGCTGAATAAAAAATTTGAAAAAATGAACGTTTTAACCATTGGCGACTTTGTTTCTTTGAAAGAGGATTTTGTCACAGAAATGCTTGGCAAAACTGGAAAAGAACTGCACCAAAAACTTCGTGGCGAGTTCAACGAGCCTGTGGCGTGCTACTTTAACCTTGCCCCACCAAAAAGCATAGGCAATGGCAGCACCACAATATTGGATATAAAATCTCGCGATGACATTGAAAAACTGGTTGTGTTTTTGGCAGAAAAAATTGCACTACGCCTGGCAAATGGCAACTTTGAAGGCAGTTGCATTTCTGTAAGCTTAAAAACCGCCAACTTCAAGCGATTTCATCACTCACGCACAATTTCTCCCATCCGCACCTGTGACGCAATTGCCACACAAGCCATGCAACTTATAGACAGTTTTTGGGAATATGACAAATTTGTGCGCTCTGTAAGGGTGCGAATATCTTCCTTGCACAATTTAAATGATTACAAGCAGCTATCAATGTTTGACAGCAAATCGCCATTAAACGAAAGCATCCAAACCATAAAAAACAAATATGGGAAAGATAAAATTTTTATCGCGTCAGACGGCTTTTCGTTTATCAATCGCAAAAACGAAGACGAAGGTTTGCATTGATATATGCAATATATGTGGTGTGATATGCCGCATAATACACAACATATGGTGGTGATATGCCATAAATTAATCCTGATTTAAGGGGCGCCCCAACAGCGCATTTTGGCAACAAAATATTTTTGTTAATTCTATTGCAATTGAAAAGATAATATGTTATAATATTTAAAGGAGGTAAGTATGAATATTAAATTTTTTTCTGAACTAACAGAAGACCAAGTTAAATTTATTGCTGAAACAAATTACAATTATTGGAAAACATACAACCCTGCACTGGACTATAATGAATCCACAGGGAATATCATTGCAATGAGAAAAAATGTCAATGTTTTGCCATTGGGAATCGCCTTGTTAGAAAAAGACCAAATAATAGGTTTTTGCACCCTTAGAGCGAACAGGTTAAAAAACCACTTGGACATCAATCCATGGCTTTGCAATGTAATGATTTTTGAACAATTTAGAGGCAAGGGTTATGCAAAAACCATGTTGGATTACGCTTGCAAAAAATTTAAAGGTTTCGGCTATGACAAAGTTTATTGTTGGACAGACCAAGTGCCTGATTTCTACAAAAATTTAGGCTGGAAATATGAAGGCAAAGTGACCAAAAATGAAGGTGGAGAAGGCCTGCTCTTTTCAAGAGAAATATAAAATAGTTTACAACAAAAAATGCTTTATCAATTGATAAAGCATTTTTTTATAGGTTTTTATCCAACATAACTTTCGTCTGTATCAACCTTAACAGGAACAACTGTGCGATATTTCTTCAGCCCTGTCCCTGCCGGGATAAGTTTGCCGATAATAACATTTTCTTTTATACCAATCAAGTTGTCCACCTTTCCTTTCAGTGCGGCATCCGTCAAAACTCTTGATGTCTCTTGGAAGGAAGATGCAGAAAGGAAGGATTCTGTTGAAAGAGATGCTTTTGTTATACCAAGGAGTATTCTTCTTGCGATTGCAGGTTTTCCG
>CANQCE010000069.1 GCA_947589655.1 uncultured Clostridia bacterium
CCTAATTGCAAATGCGAGTGCGGCTGCAGTGAATGGGAATCAGAGCACGATGTTATGGACACTTGGGCGACCAGCAGTCTTACGCCGCAAATTTGCACCGACATTATCACAGGCAAGGGGTTAGACGACACTATGGTGCCAATGAACCTTCGCCCAAATGCACACGACAACATTCGCGTGTGGGATTTTTACACGGTTGTTAAAAGCCTTTATCACTTTGGCAAACTGCCTTGGACAGACGTTATGATTTCTGGCTATGTTACAAATTCTAACGGTCAAAAAATTTCCAAAAAAGATGGCGGTGGAAAGAACTCTCCGCCAGAAATTATCAAAGAATATTCGGCGGATGTTACAAGATATTGGGCGAGTGGGCTGTCGCTGGGCAAAGACACCTGTTTTTCGCTGGACGGATTCGATGCTGGCAGAAAACTTGCCAACAAACTTTGGAACGCATCAAAATTTGTGCTTTCGTTCCTATACGATTACACTCCAAAAGAGATTGCCTTGCAGCCGATGGACGAGTGGATTTTGCACGCTTACAGCAAGGTGTTCGCATCGTTCAAGAAAAATTTAGACAGATATGAAATTTCGCTTGCTCTCAGCGAGGCGGAAAGATTTTTCTGGAACTTCTGTGACGACTATATTGAACTTGTTAAGCGCAGGCTTTACAATCCGGATGTTTATGGGCAAGATGCGTGTGAGAGTGCAAAATATGCTTGCTACCATGTTTTGCTTGGAATTTTAAAGATGTTTGCGCCATTTATGCCGCACATAACCGAAGAAATTTATAGCGACTACTATGCCGCCAAGGAAGGCAAAAAATCCATTCACATTTCTGGCTATTTGCAACTAAATTTCAAGCATGACGAGGAATTTTTGGAAGAAGGGCGTGAGGTTATGCGTGTTGTTTCGGGCATAAGGCAGTTTAAGAGCGAGAACAAACTTTCGCTTAAAACATTTATCGAAAGCCTTAAAATAACATCCAAACATATTCAGTTTATCAAGCGCTGCGAGGTGGATATCAAGGCGGTGGGCTCGATAAACAGTCTTGAATTTGAAGACGGCGAATTTGCGCTGGAATTTGGCAATGTTGTGCAGGAACAACAATAATTTACAGCAAGAATAAAATTTAATCTTTACAAATGGTTTTTTGTGTGATATAATTGTGCCATGAAAACAGAAGAAACAAAACAAATTGAATTTTCAAGTGAAAATGCTGGGGCGGCAGAAAATAAAAAAACAAATAAAACCAAAGAAAAGTTAAAAAGGCTGTATGGCAGAATTTCTTATGCTATAAAGCCTTTTATTATTTTTGTTGCAGTGCTTTTTGTTACATATTTTGGCAATCAACTTGTATATTGGCTCATGGGGTCAAATGGGGGAGGGAACTATCCAGAAATTCCTCTTGATAGCAAAATTCCGCTCATTTCTTGGTTTGTTTATCCATATTATCTCACTTTTCCATTGGGCATAATAACTTTTTTCTATTTGGCATATGCAAATAAAAAATCTTTTTATGCACTCTTTTACACCCTTGTGATAAGTTTTGCTATCTCTGGCGTAATTTATCTTTTCTGGCAAACAAAATTTACAAAACCTGATTTTACACCAGTCACTTTCACAGATAGGCTTGTGGTTGGAACTTGGGGGTCAACCAGCCCAATAAATTGCTTCCCAAGTCAGCACTCTTATATGGCAATTGCCATGATTATTGCCTGCCTTACCGCTGGCAAAGACATGAAATGGTGGTATAAAATTTTCACCATTGCGGTTGGCATCATGATACTTCTTGCAACATTTTTTATAAAACAACATTTCTTTCTTGATTGGGTGGCATCGCTTGTTATAATGCTTTTGGCTTATTTTGCAGTTTTAATTTATTTCCATAAAAAGAAGAAAAAGCATGGCGAGCAGTCAATGCCATGGGCGCAAGCATCAGAGAAAATCAAAGGGATAAAAGAAAAATAAAAAAAACAGGCCGAGGGGCTTGTTTTTATTTTGCTGTTTTTATTTGATTTTTTATTTGTTGAAAAGACAGATTAGATTTTTTTGGAGTTGGAAGGTTGTGTGCAACAACAGGCTGTTTCAGTTCGTCAATTTCTGGGCGTGCGCTTGTGGGAATAACTGCATTTTTTTCGTTTGGCAAAAGTTCATTGATTTTTTCATTTTGTTTCTCGGTTATGTCATTTTCAACTTGTTCCGATTTTTCTTCTTCCTGTTTTAAATCCTCCTTTTCTTCTTTTACAACAGTGTTGTTTTCAGAGGGTTTTTCGTAACTTTCCAATCTTGGAGTTGTGGCATAGATGCCATATCCATAAACCGTGTTTTTGTTGCCAGTGTTTTGCGTTTTGTAGGTGTCTATATTTCTCGCCATAGGACCATAGGTGTCTGTGTTGCGCATAGGGCTAAATCTGTTTATGCCATTTGCACCATAACCATAGGTGTAAGGGTTTCCATAACCATAAGGGGTGCCGTATCCAGCGCCATATCCAGTGCCAAATCTAGTGCCATAGCCAGCACCATATCCATAAGGCACACCATACATGCCATTTGTGCCATACATTCCGTTGCCGTAGCCATATGGTCCATATGCCATGCGGTTCATATTGTTAGAATTTATTGTGTTATATGGCGTGCGAGCAATTTCGTTCTGCACAGGCTCTGTTTTTTCATCTTTTTCATTGCTGTCGCATTGTGGGCAGTTGTTTTCTATTTGGCTATTTTGTGTTGTTGGAATTTCTTCTTGAATATTAAGTTCGCTTTCAATTTGCTGTAAAGTGTTTAAAATGTTCTCATAAAAAGACACTCTTGTGTTGGAATTGCAAGAAAGGCGTGTGAGTTTTGCGTTTATTTGACTGGAATTTTTTTGGATGTCCTTTTTAAGCGAGTTTATTTGCTTCATTGCGTTGTTCATGTCGGCCTTTGTGTAAGCCACCGAATTGGAATATTTGCCCAGATTGCTTGTGAGTTCCCCAATTGCGTTGGTTTGCGCTTTGGAGAGTTTCAAATTGTTTGAAAGTCCATTTTTTATCTTGGCTGTTCGGTTTAAAATTTCCATTTTATAAAATTCTTCGTTCATAAGGCTTTGTTGAGCGTTATACACATTGCCATAAACGGAGTTACTTGCAATGGCGCTTGCAACATCTTTTGTTAAACCCAGTTCTGTTGGGTTTGCCACTTGAACATTGCTTATAATGTTAGCGGTTTCGTCAAGTTGATTTGAAAGGTTTGTTATTGTGGCGTCAGTATTCTGCCCTCCGCAACCAACAAGCGATACGCACAAAACAAGTGCGGTTAAACCTAATAAAAATTTTTTCATATAACCTCCAATTGCTTTTAGTTTTTGCGATTGCATAAGTTTTATGCGTTTATTTTTCTTGGCATTGGACATACTTAAAATTGTTTATTAGAGGTGAATTGAGTGGAAGATAAAAAAAGAAATGAGGCTTATAACAAGTATGTTAAAGCAAAAATCCCTAAAACAAAGCCTTGGCCGTCACTTTTTAACTCGTTTTGGGTGGGCGGCTTAATTTGTGTTATAGGGCAAGGGATAAACGACATTTACCTCTTAATTTTTCCAAACATTTCGCAGCAGACAGGCTGGGCGCTAACGCTTATAACTTTAATTTTTATAGCCTCTTTTTTAACAGGAATCGGCGTTTACGACCAAATCGGCAAGTTTGCTGGCGGAGGTTCAATTGTGCCAATCACAGGCTTTTCAAACTCCATTGCCAGCCCATCTATAGAATTTAAAAGCGAGGGCATCATATATGGCATTTGCGTTAAAATGTTCACTATTGCAGGCCCAGTTATCGTGTTTGGGGTGGCGTCTAGCATGGTGGTTGGGCTGATTTATTGGATAATTTCTTTGTTTTAAGGAGGGGCTGTGCAAGGACAAACAATAAAACTAAAAAACCGACCAAAAATAATTGGTTCTTATTCAATTGTTGGACCTAAAGAAGGTGCAGGGAACTTTGGAGACTATTTTGATTATGTTATGAAAAACGATTTCTTTGGCGAGGATACTTTTGAAAAGGCAGAGCGCAAAATGCTGGAAAGTGCCATTACAGGCGTTATTCAAGATGCCAAATTGCAAACGAAAGACATTGACTTCATGATGGCAGGGGACCTTTTGAACCAAATAATAAGTTCATCCTATGCGGCAAGAGCGTTTCAGTTCCCTTTTCTGGGGCTGTATGGTGCTTGTTCAACAATGGCGGAGAGTTTGGCGCTTGCGGCACTCCTTGTTGACGAAGGGTATTGCAAAAATATAGTTTGCTCAACAGGCTCACACTTTTCCACGGCTGAAAGGCAATATCGCTTTCCGTTGGAACTTGGCAATCAGCGGCCGCCAACTTCGCAGTGGACTGTGACTGGTGCAGGGGCATCGGTGGTGTCGCTAAATGGGGAGGGTCCAAGCATCACCATGGTGACTTTTGGCAAAGTTGTGGATTGGGGAGTGAACGATGTTAACAACATGGGGGCCGCAATGGCGCCGGCAGCACGCGACACCATGCTTGCCCACTTTAAAAGCACAAAAACCAAACCAGATGACTACGATTTGATTGTAACAGGCGACCTTGGCAAACTTGGCAGCGAAATTTTGATTGACCTTATGGAAGATGAAGGTTATAAACTTGGCACAAATTATGGCGATTGTGGGCAAATGTATTTCAGACGAGAGCAAAAAACTCTGTGCGGTGCCTCTGGCGCAGGATGCTGTGCAACGGTGTTTAACTCTTATATAATGAAAAAGTTAAGGGAAAAACAATATAAAAAGGTGCTATTTATGCCAACAGGTGCGCTGCTTTCAACAACGTCAACCCAGCAGGGAGACACAATTCCTTGCGTATGCCATGCAATTGTTTTAGAAAGTTAAAGGAGAAGGTTATGTCAATATTTTTAGATTATCTTTGGGTGTTTTTGGTGGGAGGTTTTGTTTGTGCAATAGGCGAACTGCTTATTATCACAACAAATATAACCTCTGCAAGAATTTTGGTCACATTTGTTTTAATAGGGGTGTTCCTTGAGGCGGTTGGGTTGTTTGATTACATCTCCGATTTTGCCAAAGCGGGAATAAATGTTC
>CANQCE010000070.1 GCA_947589655.1 uncultured Clostridia bacterium
GGTTGGTGGGTTGATTGCTTATCTTTTTGACACACAAAAACGCACGCTTGCGAACATAATGAAAATTACAAAGGTGCGTAATGGTGATTTTATGGTGATTGATTCCAATACAAGACGCAATTTGGAACTTGTGGAATCTATCCGCGAACGCAAGCGTTATGGCTCGCTGTTATGGCTTATGGACAAAACCAAAACCAGCATGGGGGCAAGAAAATTTAGGGCAATGTTCGACCAGCCGCTAACAAGCGTGACAGAAATTAACGACAGGCTTGACAGCGTTGAAGAACTTTCTAAAAACCTGATTATGCGTGACCGTTTAACTGAAAGTTTGGGCAGCATAAGAGATATTGAAAGAATTTGCGGAAAAATTGCTTATTCAAGCGCCACGCCAAATGACCTTTTGGGGCTTAAAAATTCTTTAAAAGAAATCCCGAACTTAAAAGCAATTTTGCAAAATGTTAAAACAAAAAAATTAAACAACATAAAAAACAACCTTATAGATTTTAAGGAAATTGTTGAACTGCTTGAAAAGGCCATAAATCCAAACCCAAATATGGCCATGAAAGAGGGCAAATATATCCGTGATGGCTTTAATGAAGATTTGGACAACCTTCGCAATGCCAAAGAGATTGCCGAGAGAGAATATAAAAAGTTGGAAGAACTGGAAAGGTCGCAAACTGGCATAAAGAATTTAAGGATAAAATACAACAATGTTTTTGGGCTTTTTATTGAAGTTTCAAGTGGGCAAAAGGAACTTGTACCTTTGCGCTACATACGCAAACAAACGCTTGCAAATGTGGAACGCTACACCACTGCCGATTTAAAAGCCATTGAAGACAAACTTTTTGGCAGTGACGAGCAAGCATTAAAAATGGAAGAAAAACTTTATAAAATGCTTTTGGAGTTTTTGTGCAAGCACTTGGGCGCATTTTCAGACGCTGCAAAACTTATAGCAGAACTTGATGCCTTGCTTTCTCTTGCCGTTGTTGCGGTTAAGCAGAATTTCTGTAAGCCGTGCATTAACAAAAGCATTAAGTGCATTGAAATTAAAGGCGGCAGGCACCCTATTGTTGAAAAGTTTTCAAAAGACGGCTCTTTTATTGCAAATGACACATTGTTGGATGATAACGAAAACCAAATGATGATTATAACCGGCCCTAACATGGCAGGCAAGAGCACTTATATGAGGCAGGTGGCAATTATCACCTTTTTGGCACATATAGGCAGTTTTGTGCCAGCAAGCAGTGCAAACATTTGCCTTACTGACCGCATCTTCACGCGTGTGGGGGCAAGTGACGATTTGGCTTTTGGGCAAAGCACCTTTATGGTGGAGATGAGCGAGGTTGCAAACATTTTGCAGAACGCCACCGACAAAAGTTTGGTTGTTTTGGATGAAATAGGCCGTGGAACCTCCACTTTTGATGGGCTTTCCATTGCTTGGGCTGTGGTTGAATTTATATTAAAAAATCTTTCTTGTAAAACGCTGTTTGCAACGCACTATCATGAACTTTCGGAATTGGAAGGGGTTGTTAAGGGCGTTAAAAATTATCAGAGCACAGTTAAAGAACTTGCGGACAGTGTTGTATTCTTGCACAAGATTGTTCGTGGCAATGCAAGCAAAAGTTTTGGCATTGAAGTTGCAAAACTTGCAGGTGTTCCAGAAGATGTTGTGGAACGTGCCAAGGAAATCAGCCAAAATCTTGAGAGGGTGAACAACAAACTGGATATGAATATTTTTGGCGAAGACGAAGAAAGGCGAAAGCAAGAAAAAAACAACAAAAAGGGGCAGCAAATTCTTTCAATTTTGCGCGATTTGAACATAGAGCGCATGTCGCCAATGGAAACATTTGAAGTTTTAAACAATTTAATTGAACGAGCAAATAAAGATTAAAAGGAGAAAAGATATGGCAATCAATGTGCTGCCACAGAAAGTTTATAACCGCATTGCAGCAGGTGAGGTTGTGGAAAGGCCAGCTTCTGTGGTTAAAGAACTTGTTGAAAACAGTTTGGATGCAGGGGCAAAGAAGATAAGAATTGAAATAACTGGTGGGGGCAGCGAAGAAATTAGCGTTGCGGATGACGGATGCGGCATTTCAAAAGAGGATTTGCCACTTGCCTTTTTGCCACACGCAACAAGCAAAATTTCATCTGTTGAAGATTTAAACGGAATTGAAACGCTGGGTTTTCGTGGAGAGGCACTTGCAAGCATTGCATCTGTTTCAAAGGTTACGCTTTCAAGCAAGCAAAAGGGCAGTGAAACAGGCTTTAAAATTGAAGCGAATGGTGGAGAAATTTCCAAAGTGAGCGAGGTGGCAAGGCTGGACGGAACAACTCTTGTGATGAGGGAACTGTTCTTTAACACTCCTGTGCGTGCAAAATTTTTGAAAAAGCCAAAAGCCGAGGAACAAGAAGTTACGCATTTGGTAGAAAAATTCATGATGGCAAGGCCAGATGTTGACTTTTGTTATGTTGTGGACGGAAAAGAAGTTTATCGCCACGCATCTGGCACGCTTGACGAGGTGGCTTATCTTTTGTATGGCCGCGAGGTTCACGACAACCTTTTGCAGTTACATCATGAGGAAGACGGAATTGTGGTCTCTGGCTATATTGTTTCGCCTAAAATTTCAAAACCGAACAGAACTTTTCAATCGTTATTCGTAAACGGAAGATATGTGGAAAATTATATGATTTCCGCTTGCGTTCAAGGCTCTTTTGAAGGCGTTTTAATGAAGGGGAGATACCCAATTTATATAATAAAGTTGCAGGTGCCTTTTGACCGCGTGGATGTCAATGTTCACCCAAATAAAAAAGAGGTTAAATTTGATAATTCTTCTCGCATTTTTTCAATTGTGCGCAGAGCAGTTGAAAAGGCCCTTATGGGCGCAAATTTAATTGCCGAGTTCAATTATGAGAAGGAGGAGGATTGGAAAAAACTTGTCATTCAAAACGAGGAAAATCCTGCTCAAACAGATTTTAATTCCTTTCAAAAAGGCAAACTGGACAAACTTGATGAGAACGAGGGTGCAAGTTATAAGCCAGACGATGAAAGTTTATATCAGCCTTTGCCAAAAAGCGACAGCACTGGCATTGACATTTTTGATGTTCCCGATTTTTCGAATGTGAAAGCGGACGAAAGGAACAAAAATAAACAGGGTGGCAGAATATTTTTTGACCATAGCGGCGACAGCCTTTTGCACGAAGTGGAAGTTTCGGTGCGCAGAGATATTGAAAAGGAAAAAGTTGCAAAAAACGAGCCTATAAATTCGTTTAAAGAGGAAAAATTCTTAACCGCAGATGCCGAAGAAATTAAAATTGTGGGAGTGGTGTTTAAAACATACATCATAACGGAATTTGGTGACAGTTTGTATATTTTGGACCAACACGCAATGCACGAAAGGCAAAACTATGACCGCTTGAAGAAAGAGATTGAACAGCACAATGTAAGCCAGCAGAATCTGCTTGTTCCATATGAGATTAAGTTGCTATCTAAGGACGCCGAGATTTTTGAAACAAGTTTGGAGAATTTAAGGCAAATTGGCTTTGAAATTGTGCAAAATGGCAACAACTTTGCTGTAACAGCCGTTCCTTTTGTGCTTTCAGGCATAAACTTGCAAAATTTTGTTGACGAACTTTTAAAAGAGGATATTTTAAAAGACAGAACTGCAAGTGATATTATCAACGAAAAACTTTGTCAAACCGCCTGCAAACACTCTATTCGCGCAGGTGACAGTGTGAGCAAAGAAGAAATTTTGTATTTAATAAACCAACTTAAAAAAGGCGTTCCTCTTTGCCCACATGGCAGACCTATCATTGCCAAAATTACGCAGAAAGACTTGGAAAAAATGTTCAAAAGGACTTTGTAATGAAAAAAGAGAAAGTGGTTTTTATCCTTGGGCCAACCGCTGTGGGAAAGAGCGGGTTTGCCGTGGAACTTGCAAAAAAGTTTAACGGAGAAATTATCTCTGCGGACAGCGTGCAAATTTTTAAAGGCTTAAACATTGGTTCTGCAAAAATAACCAAAAAAGAAATGCAAAATGTTGCGCATCATGGCATTGATATCTGCGAGCCAGAGGAGGAGTTCTCCGCTTTTAATTTTGTTCAGTTCACAGAAGAAAAAATTCAGGAAATTTCCAAGCGTAAACATTTGCCTATTGTTGTGGGCGGCACAGGGCTTTATGTGAAAGCACTCACACAAGGATACAATTTTGGCGGCACAAATAAGGATGAAAAACTGCGTCAGGAACTGGAAGACTTGCTGAAAAATAAAGGTGTTGAAGGGCTTTTTGAACTTTTGCAGAAACTTGATGCACATTCGGCAGAAACTATTGATAAAAACAACCCTGTTCGGCTTATTAGGGCAATTGAAATAGCAAAAAATAACGGCAGAAAAACATACAAACAAAGTGGCATTGAAGCACTTGTTTTTGCACTTGAAAGGCCGCGAGAGGAACTTTATAAAGACATCAACGCTCGCACTGAAAAGATGTTTAAAGACGGCTTAGTGCAAGAAGTTCAAGCGTTAAAAGAACAAGGCTTAACAGAAAACAATCAGAGCATGCGAGCAATTGGCTATAAAGAGGTTTTGTCTTTCTTGAAAGGGGAAATCTCCAAAGAGCAAATGGTGGAACTTGTAAAACAGCATAGCCGCAATTATGCTAAAAGGCAAATTACATTTTTGCGCAGCATGGAAGGGGTTTGTTATATTGAAGTTTCGGACAGGCAGAAAGCAATTGAGCAAATGGAGAACAAAATTAAGGAGTTTTTAAAATGTTAAAAGTTGTGGAAGAAATTGAACAGGGCTTGCAGGGGAAATTTAAAGAAATTGAGCGCACCGCTTATTTAAATCAAAAAAAAGTGCTGAGAGCATTTCAAGAAATTGGGGTGACAACCTCTCATTTTGTTGGCACAACAGGCTATGGCTACACCGACAAAGGCCGTGACGATTTTTCAAGGCTTGTGGCAAAAGTGTTTAAGGCGGAAGATGCCATTTGCTCTGTGCATCTCACTTGCGGCACTCATACAATTGCCACCGCACTTTATGGGCTGCTTCGAC
>CANQCE010000071.1 GCA_947589655.1 uncultured Clostridia bacterium
ATGTAACGATAGAAAAATGTTAAAAGAATTGCCCTGATGTGCGCGCCATCTTGGTCGGCATCCGACAAAATTATCACTTTGTTATAGCGCAGCGTGGAAAGGTCAAAATCCTCGCCAAAGCCAGTATCCAGTGCGGAGATGATTGTTCTAATTTCTTCGTTAGCCAAAACTTGGTCCACACGCTTTTTCTCGGCGTTCAAAGGTTTTCCGCGAAGTGGCAAAATGGCCTGATATTTTCTGTCTCGCCCCTGCTTTGCAGAGCCGCCAGCGGAATCGCCTTCCACAATGAAAAGTTCGCTTCTTGTTTTATCACGAGAGGTTGACGAGGCAAGTTTTCCAACCAAATTAAAGTTTTCCGCATTGTTTTTTGCACGTGTCAGTTCTTTTGCTTTTTTTGCAGCCTGCCTAACTTTTGCAGCCTGAATTGCCTTGCTAACAATAACTTCTGCCATTTGAAAATTCTTTTTATCAGCAAGCAGTTTTCCAAGTTCTTGCAAGGTCAAATTTTCAACCTCGGTTCTCGCCTCAGGGTTTCCAAGTTTTGTTTTGGTCTGCCCCTCAAACTGCACATTGTTCATCTTTAAATTGATAACTGTAACAAGGCCTTCACGAAAATCTTCACCAAGCAAATTTTGTTCCTTTTCTTTTAAAAGATTGTTTGCGCGTGCATAGTCATTGAACGCCTTTGTAAAAGCACTCTTAAAGCCAATTTCGTGCATGCCACCTTCGGTTGTTGGGATGTTGTTCACATATGAAAAGGTGTTTTCCGTGTAAGAATCGGTGGAGATAAAACTCACTTCCAAATCTATAATTTTGCTTTGCGCGTGAAAGAACATTGGGTTTTTGAAAAGTGCGATTTTGCCTTCAACAAGATAGTTCACAAAGTCAACCGTGCCGCCCTCGTAATGAAACTGATTTTTGTCTTTTGTAATTTCGCTTTCAACAATAATTTTAAGCCCTTTGTTCAAAAAGGCAAGTTCTCTTGCACGATTTGCAATGGTATCGTAAGAAAAAGATTGTTTGCCAAAAACGCGGTCGTCTGGCAAAAATGTAACGCAAGTGCCAGTGGTTTTGCTTGTGCCAATTTCTTTAAGTGGGGCAACTGGAATTCCACTGTGAACCTTGCCTTTTTCATCTTCATAAGAATGAAATTCAATAAAATATTGCTTTCCGCCCTTGTTGACGGTCACTTTGCACCAACGCGAAAGTGCATTTGTAACAGATGCACCCACACCATGCAAGCCGCCAGAAAATTTGTAGTTATCCGTGTTGAACTTTCCGCCTGCGTGCAAAGTTGTGTAAACCACCTCCACGCCGCTTTTGTGAAGCGTTGGATGCATGTCCACAGGAATTCCTCGCCCATTATCTTCAACCGTGGCACTGCCGTCTTTGTGCAAAGTTATATGAATGGTGTCGCCATGCCCATTGGCAATCTCGTCAATGGCGTTGTCCACAATTTCCCACAAAATATGGTGATATCCACGCGAACTTGTTGTGCCAATATACATGCCGGGTCTCAAACGAACTGCGTCCAACCCATCCAGCACCACAATGTCTTTTGATTTGTATTCTTTTTCTGCCATAAAAACCCTCAAAAAAATAATTTCTGTTGTTATTATAACACAAAACAAAAATTAAAAAAAACAAAAATCAAAACATAATTGGTTTTTTGAAAACAAAATTTATTGCATAATTATGCACGGTCTTGTATTTTTATTCTTTAAAAAATGCGTATAAACTTTTGATAATTTTTATAAAATAAAATAGAGGTTTTGTATGAAAAAAATTGTTTTATGTGGCGGCGGAACAGCTGGGCATGTGTATCCTGCTCTGGCAGTTGCCGAAGGATTGAAAGGTTTTGAAATTCATTATTTTGGTGGCAGCGGCATGGAAAAGGAAATTTTAAAAAACTATCCAAACATCACCTATCACGAAATTCCAACCGTAAAACTTGAAAGACGGCTGACACCCAAAAATTTGCTTATTCCCCTCAAACTTTTAAAAGCCATCCACTTTACAAAAAGAGAGCTTAAAAGTTTGCAGCCCAACATTGTGTTTTCAAAAGGCGGATTTGTTTCCGTTCCAGTGGCAATAGGTGCAAAAAAATTGGGTATTCCTGTGATAAGCCACGAGAGCGATTTAAGTTTTGGCCTTGCCAATAAAATTATTTTGCGTTATTGCCAATGTATGTGCACCACTTTTGAAAAAACTGGAAAAGGAAATTCAAAGTGCGTTTACACTGGGCAGCCAATACGGCACAAAATTTTCGAAGGCAAAAAACAAGATTTTTTTAAGAACAATTTGCCTGTTCTGCTTGTTTTAGGTGGAAGTTTGGGGGCAAAATTTTTGAACGATGTTACGCAAGAAAATTTGGATGAACTGACAAAAAAATTTAATGTAATTCACATTTGTGGAAAGAAAAATTATAAAGAAATAAAACATAAAAATTATTTGCTTTTGCCTTTTGCTGAAAATATAGAAGACATTTTTGCCTCATGCGACATTGTAGTTTCACGTGCAGGCAGCGGAGTTATAAACGAACTTTTGGCGCTTGAAAAACCCATGCTATTGCTGCCACTTTCAAAAAAAGCCAGCCGCGGCGACCAAATTGAAAATGCAAAATATTTTAAAGAAAAAGGCTATTGCGAAATGATGGAAGAAGAAGATTTTGATTTTCAAAAATTTAGCCAAAAACTTGAAAATTTGCAAAAAAATGCTTTAAAATTCAAAAAAAACATGAAAAATACTGCAAAAAACGATGCAGTTTTGCAAATTTGCAATTTAATTGAAAAATTTTCTAAATAAAGTTTTTCATGTTTGGCACGCCAAATCCTTCCAAATTTTTATCAAACCCCAAAGGCTGGCACAACCTTAAAAGAATATTTTTAATTTGTGCAGGAGTGGCATCTTTATATTTTTCAAGCATAAGGCAAACAAGTCCTGCAACCATTGGTGCCGCAACCGAGGTCCCACTCAAAGCGGTGTAACCACTTTTCAAACCGCAAGATATTATATCCACACTTGGGGCAACAACATCTGGTTTAATTCTTCTAAAAGCAGGCCCACGCGAAGAAAAATCTGCTATCTCAAAATATTTTTTATTGTAGGATGAGTTATCATAACGGTTATCATCAATGCCTCCAACCGTGATAATCTGCCCACTTGTGCCGGGAGATTTTATAGTTTGATATTCTGGCCCACTGTTGCCAGCGGCTGCAACCACCACAACGCCATCTTTCCACAAAGCGTCAGCACCCAACATGATAGGGTCATTTGCACCAAGCGGCTCACTTCCAAAACTCATGCAAACAACCTTAATTCCCACCTTCTTGTGATTATCATAAACCCACTCCATGGCATCCAAAATTTTGTTGGCATTGGCCTCCCCTTGTGCGTTAAGTGCTTTCAATGCAAAAATATCCGTTTTCGGCGCCACGCCAGAGTATCTAAAATTGCTCATCACGCCATTGCCAGAACAAACGCCGCTTACAAAAGTGCCGTGGCCATTATCGTCATACGCTCTTGCCTTGCCGTTTACAAAATCTTTGAAAAGTTTAATTCTGTTGCGCCCTATTAAAAAATCAAGGTGGTCACTTATGCCTGTGTCGATAAAAGCCACGCCAACCCCATTGCCATAAAGGTGCAACTTGTCGCAAGAAAGAATTTTTTTTGAAACATACATAAGGGCGCTGGCTGTTGCAATAGAAAAAATATAATCCACAAAAGTGAAGTTGGATAGCGCATAAATTTCTTTTTTTGAAGCCTTACATAAAAAAGTGTTTATGAATAAATATTCATTTAAGATATGTATTCCGCGCTTTTGCAAAATTTCTTTTGATTTATCAAAATCTTTACAAAACACAAAACACGGCCACAATTTCTCATTAGACAAAATTTCAATCTGCTTTAAAAGTTTTGCATCTATTTTGTTAACGCTCATCTTAAACTCTCAACAATTTTCAGCATGTTTTCGTAAGTTTCCTTTGGCAAATACAACTTCACACGCTCTAAAGTGCTTTTCAAGCCCTCATAATCAAAAGTGCCGTTCTGTTTTTGTTTAAAAATTTCATTTTGCAGTTTTTGCATAAGTTCGTCATGCGAGCAATCTTTAAGTTCGTCATATGCCTGTGCCATGCTTTTTTGTCTGTTTGTATTTTCATCTTTTTTGCTAAATTCACTTATTTTCATTGTGGCCCCTTTTATGTAAACAATATATGAAAATAATTTAAAAAATTTACACGATAGTGCGTTGTCAAGCATATAAATAAACATGGAAAATTTTAACCGTGCAGCCGCCTACTATCCACAAGATTTAAAATTTCAAGAACCCTCCGCCCAACCGCCAGAGAACTCTTTTTCAGGCTTTCAACAAGATTTTTCTTATTTGAACAATCCAAATGCAAATCAAAATGCGGAAGAACTTCCCCCTAACGAAGCAAAAAACGAGCAAAAAAGTGGGTTAAACCTTGAAAATTTGATGAAATTAATGAGAAACTCTGCCGATTTGTCCACCTTGGCAAGCAGCGTTTTAAAAAATCAAAACCCAATGGTTGCACAAGCACTTTCTAAAATTGTGGCTCAAAAAAAACAAACCTCCACAAAAACAGTGACGTCTCGCACCGATTTTTTTGAAGAAGTATAGCCTTCATCTTTAAGACCATGACGCTTTTTTTGCAAATCATTTTTATTTTTTTTGAAAATATGATAACATATAGTTAATTGGAGATAAAAATATGTTGTCTATAAAAAATTTGAACCTTAAATACACAAAAGAATTTTATGCTCTGGAAGATATCAGTTTGGATGTTGCCGTTGGCGAAAGTGTGGCGTTTGTTGGCGAAAACAACAGCGGCAAAACAACGCTTTTGCGTGTTATCGCAAAATTGGAAGATGCCGACAGCGGCGAAGTGTATATCAACAAAATTCCACTGAAAAAAATTGACTTTAAAACTGATTTAAGTGTTGGATATGTGCCATATTGCCCTGTTTTTTTGGAAAACAAAACAGTTTACGAAAATTTTAGATACA
>CANQCE010000072.1 GCA_947589655.1 uncultured Clostridia bacterium
TATGGGCTTTCTTTCCCTGGCTCTGTCAGCGTTCCGCGTGTGGCAGAAACCTCCTCGGCAGAAAGGTCGCAAACATATGCATCGCCATTTTTTATCATCTTCTCGGCAATGTTATATATTTCGTCAAAATATTCCTCACTTGCATATACAAATTTTGCCGGCTTAAAGCCCAGCCACTCAAGGTCAGCCATATAACTTTCCGCAAATTCGCCTTCCTCTTTTACTGGGTTAGAGTCATCCATACGGAGTACCGTTCTTCCGCCAAATTTTTTGGCAGTTTCAAAATTGATTGTCCACGCTTTTACATGCCCAATATACCAATAGCCGCTTGGCTCTGGGGGACAGCGAGTGATGACCTCTTTTGTTCTGCCAGCCTTGAAGTCGGCAATAATTTCTTCTTCAAGTTCGTTTTCTGGAACTATGCTATCAATGTCAACGCCATTTGGTAATTTCATATTTTTCTCCTAATTATGTTTTATTTTATTAATTTTTAGCATAAAAGTCAATAAAGTAAACCAGTTTTGTGCCCCAAAAACAAAAAATTTTCTATTGACAGCACCAAATTTGTGTGGTATACTTTAATGCAAACGAAAAAGCCGAGAGATAATTTGCAAATATAATGGTTTAAACATCTGGGAGAGCAAAATGAAAACGGAAAAAATTAAAACTTACAGCACAAAGGACTTTGAACAACAGGTTTATGGTGGGCTTCAGGAAGAAGGCATTGAATTTTTAAACAAACTTCCACTTGGCATGTTTGTGGATGGAACAGAAGTCAACCAGTCAATGAAAAACGCTGTGAAAAGATATTTTGAAAGCATAAAAGGCAGTGTTGCTCGCCTTTCAACAGTTGAAATGGTGTCGGAAAGGGAAAAGAAATTTAACGCTGAGTTTGCAAAATGGAAGGAAATTTTGCTTGCAAAAAAAGTTGAGACCTATCCAGCGTATAAAGAGGGCGCACTAAAAAAGATTTATGCACGTTTAGACCGCTTTGTAATTGAAAATTCGCCCCTTGAAGAATCGGTCGACAAGCAATTGTATCGCGAACTTAAAAATGTTGCGCACAATCCAAATTTGTCATTTTCGGATTTTTGTTTTCAAAACGCCAATCGCCCAAGAGAACTTGCACGTGCAATTTATGACCTTATTTGGGATGAAGAAGAAAGGGTATCAAATTTGGTGGACAGCATTGATTGGGCATCTTTGCACACTTCAAAAGACCTTTTTGCTGTAATAAAAAACTGCGTTGAAAATGTTGATATGTTCATTGATGGCTTTAACGGAGTGAAAAGAAATGCCGAGATGTTGAACGGCGCAAAAACTGCTGCAGTGCGAAATATGGACTTTCAACTTACAGATTTTGACAAGAAATTTCATCACCAACAGCAGCCTTTTGGCGAGGGGCTACGCAAAAGCGAAGTGAAATCAAGAAATTTTGATAAAGATTTGGGAATATAGGAGATTGTTTATGTTAGAAGATACTTTAAAATTAAAACTGAAAGATATTGGGTTAAGTGACGGAATTTATTGTTCTGTAAGGTCAAGATTGTTGCATCGCGGTTGCAAAGAGCCAACTGTTCAAAACCTTGTCGATGCAGGAATTTTGGAATTGACGCGTTGCTATAATTTTGGTGCAAAATCCATGGAAACCGTGCTTGCAAAAATGCAGGAACTGGGTGTGCCTTTTACAATTTCGTCAACCGATTTTGAAAGATGGAGTAAGTTGACGAAAAAGGAATACGAGGCAGTTTTAAGGAAATTTAACGCCATTGTTGACCCAAGTGCACAACTTGAAATGGTAAGTTTGGACAGTTTGCATCAAACATTGCCACAGGGGTTGGATATTGAAGATTTTAATATTACAACATTGACCAAATATGGCATGGTGGCACTAAAAGCCCTGCCAGCAAAATATTTTGCAGAGGACAGCAAAACCATGCAAAAAATTGAAAGCCTAAAACTTGCATATATTCAAATTTTGGCGCAGGGCATGACCGAGGTTACCCCAGAAAAATTTCCAGAATTTGGGCCAGCCATGCTTGGCAGGGAACTGGAAAGGCGTTGCGACAAAATGTTTGATGAACAATGTGCATTTAAGAGCATTGTCAGCGAAAAAAGAGGCGAACTTGCAAAAACGGCCGCTGTTGAAACAAAACCAGTTTCACCTGTTCCGCCTACAAAAAACAATAACGGCAAAAAATTTTAATAAAAAATTGGGCAAGAATGCCCATTTTTTTGTTAAAAATATGTTTTTTTTAAAAAAAACTGCCTAAAAATGCAAAATTTATGTTGTTAATTTAAAGATATTTTCTCGCGGAGTTTGTTTTTGATGCGGAACAGGCAGTTGTCAATGCTTTTTTGCGAAAGGTTAAGTGTGGTAGAAATTTCTTTGTAAGAAAAGCCCTGAAGATAAAGTTTTAGCACGCTTATTTCTTTTTGCGAAAGGTTTTTTTTGATAATGTTTTGAATGTCCTCAAAATTTTCTTTGTCTATCACTTTTTCGGCAGGGGTGGTTTCAAGCACAAGTTCAATTGGCAGAAAATCCAAACTTTCATTTTCGTTTTGTGAAAAACTTTGCAGCGAAACCGCTGTGGAAAGTGGTTTGTTCTTAGCAGATGTGGATTTTCTTATGGCGGTTTGAATTTGACGCTTTATGCAAAGTATGGCAAATGTTTTGAAAGATGCCTCTTTGTGAGGGGAGTAGGCTTTTATTGCTTTAAAAAGTCCAAACATGCCTTCTTGCACCAAATCTTCCAAATCGCCACCAACAAGAAAATATCCGCGACTGATTTTCACAACCAAATCTTTGTATCTGTCAAAGAGTTCGTTTTCTGCCGTTTCATCTCCGTTTTTAATTTTATGTAACAATTCTTCGTCTGTCAAAATTTTCTTCCTCTTGATTAAATTTTATGTAATCAGCCGCGTTGCCTTAAAATTTCAAAAATTGCAATGCCTGCACTTACGCTTGCATTTAAGGAGTTCACCGAGCCCTTCATTGGCAGGGTGAGGATGCCATCGCAGTATGTGCGCAGTGATTGTTTTATGCCACTGCCTTCTGAGCCTATAACAATTCCAATTGGCCCTGTGAGGTTTTGACTGTAAATGTTTTCTCCGCCAAGTTCAAGGGCGTAAATCCAAAGCCCAGCATTTTTCAGTTCGTCAATGGCGGTTTTAAGGTTTGCCACGCGAGCAATTTTCATGTGTGTGGTGGCACCAGCACTTGTGCGAACAACTGTTTCATTCACTTGGCAGGCGCGCACTTTTGGAATAATTATGCCGTCCACGCCAGCACACTCGCAGCTTCTTATTATTGCACCAAGATTGTGAGGGTCTTCAACGCCGTCAAGCAGCACCACAAAGGCACCTTTGTCACTTTTAGGATTTTGCAAAATGTCTTGAACAGAAGAATATTCAAAATCTATCGCCTCTGCAATATATCCTTGATGATGCCCGGTCGCACTCTGCTCGTCCAAAACTTTTTTAGGCAAAAATTCCACACGAATAGAATTTTTCTTTGCCAAGTTTATAACATCATCTCGGCGAGTGGCAAAATTTTTATCTATTAAAATTTTGTTAATTGTCACATCGTTTTTAATTGCTTCAATAACTTGATTTTTTCCTTCAATTTTCATAAAAACTCCAATTTTTAATGTTTTTTTGCAATTTTTTGCGTTTTTTTATAGTTTTTTTTGAATTTTTTATTTTTAAATTGTTTTTTGCCAATTAAATAAGGCCAATAAATTTTTTATAAAAATTATTTTTTTAATTTAAATTTTTTATTTTTTATTGAATAATTTCCATGGATTTTTTTAAGTATTTTTTTAATTTTTCATTTTGATTTGTCAAATACAAATATCCAATAAGCGCTTCAAAAGCGGTGGCTTTTTTATAGGTTTCTTCGTCAAAATTTTTTGCGTTGTGTTTGTTGTGTGTGTTGCGCGTTTTGCGCACCAAATCTTTTTCATCTTCGGTTAAGTTATCAAAAAGCAATTCCAGTGCATCTGCTTGTGCCTGCGCATTGCAAAATTTTTTTGCCTTGTTGTGATATGTGTTCAATTTTTCTTTTTGCCCACTTAAAACTTCTTTGCGCACAAAACTTGTGTGTATGGCATCTCCCAAAAATGCCAGCGCAAGTGGGGACAACTGTTCAACTTGTTTTTCTTCCATGTTTTTCCTTGAATTATTAATTTGAATTTTTTTGATTTTAAATTTTAGTTATTAAATCTGAACAGCACAACATCGCCGTCTTGGATGACATAATCCTTGCCCTCCATGCGCACTTTGCCTTTTTCTTTCGCCTTCAAAAAACTGCCCTCGGCAACAAGGTCGGCGTATGAGACAATCTCCGCCTTGATAAAGCCTTTTTCAAAATCTGAGTGAATTTTTCCTGCCGCTTGTGGCGCTTTTGTGCCTTTTTGAATTGTCCAGGCGCGCACCTCTTTTTCCCCAGCGGTGAGGTAACTCATCAGCCCCAAAAGGTCATAACTTGCCACAACCAATTTTTCAAGACCACTTTCGGCTATGCCAAGTTCTTTTTTGTAAAGTTCCCTTTCGTCTTTGTCAAGAGCGGTGAGTTCTTCTTCAATTTTGGCGCACAAAACAACCACTTTTGCACCCTCTTTTTCGGCAATTTCTTTAACGGCTTTAACATGGGCGTTGTCTGGCGAAGCAATTTCGCTTTCGGAAATGTTTGCAACATATATAACTGGTTTTGCGGTGAGCAGTGAAAAATTTTTAAGCAGTTTTGCCTCATCCTCGGAATAGGTGAGGGTGCGCGCCTGCGTGCCAACCTCCAAAGCGTTTTTAATGCGCATCATCATTTCAACGGCGGTCATAAGGCTTTTGTCCTTATTCTGCCTTGCCACTTTTTCGTTTTTGTCCAAAAATTTGGTCACTTGTTCCAAATCGGAGAGGGCAAGTTCCATTTCAATGGTTTCAATGTCGCGTTTTGGGTCAATGCTGCCGCTCACGTGGATGATTTTTTCGTTTTCAAAACACCTTACAACGTGC
>CANQCE010000073.1 GCA_947589655.1 uncultured Clostridia bacterium
CGGTCCGGATAATCGCGCCGAGATTATGGGGATCCTCTATATTGTCAAGCAAAAAGCCCATTGTTTCGCCTTTAAAATATTTTGTTAAATAGTTAGAGGCGTCCTCACAGTTCTGCGCCGTGGCAGTAATGTCCATGTCTTTGGTGATGTAGCCATAATTTGTGCCGATTAACACCATGCATTTCTCGCCTAGCAGTGGAACAATCTTGAACTCTTGCAAAATCAAGTTCTCTATGCCGTTCACAAGCACAACCGTTGGGTAGTTTGTGGCTTTGCTGATAATTTTTGCAATGCCAGAAACAATTTCACTTAAATTTTGCGTGCGGTTTTCAATTAACTCGCGCACTTCTTTAAGTTCACG
The DNA here is from genome assembly GCA_947589655.1 of uncultured Clostridia bacterium. Lineage (GTDB taxonomy): Bacteria > Bacillota > Clostridia > Christensenellales > UBA1242 > Caccovivens. The sequence goes on from CANQCE010000073.1 coordinate 362, forward strand.
GTCACTTGCCTTGATGTTTTTAAGCATGTTCTCCACATAAAACCGGTAACCTTGTGCCGTTGGCACTCTGCCGCCCGATGTGTGAAGTTGCTTTAAAAAGCCCATGGCCTCCAAAGCGTTCAACTCTGCTCGCAAAGTGGCGGTGGAAACATCAAGTGCCGTTCTGTCTTTCACCGATCCGCTTGTGATTGGGGCCGAATCTTTGATAAACTCCTCAACAGCAATATTCAAGATTTTGATTTTTCTTTCAGAAAGTTCCATAATTATAAAACCTTAAACAAGTTTGCTAGCACTCTCGACTTACAAGTGCTAGCAATATTATATGCACAAAAAAAATAAAAGTCAACCAATTTTGCCAAAAATTTTAATTTTTTTAAAGAAAATTTGATTATATCTCCCTACGGTTTGCAAGTTCATCCAATGACACATCAAAAAGGTCGGCAAGTTGAATGAAATGTTCCAGAGAAGGAACCGACACGCCCAGTTCGTATGCTTGATACGATTGATATGCCACCCCAATTTTTTCGGCAACGAATTTTTGCGTGTAACCATACTGTTCGCGCAACTCTTTAAGCTTTTTTGGTAATTTATATAAATATTTCATATTTTTTCTCTACTCATTTGACATAATACAGGTTTAAACTGTATAATGGTGAAAACACAGTTGTAGATTGTGTTAATTGCGAGGTTTATATGAAAATTGATATTGTGGAGGTCATCTTTCAAGAGTTCAACAACTTAGATTATCAAGCGCAAGATGATTTAAATAAAAAACTGATTGTTTTGGAAAACAATCTCGTGAATAGTTTAGACGAAAAAGAAAAAAAGGCATATTCTGCCTTAATAAATTTACAAACACAACTTTCAATTTATAGAGAAAGGGAACTTATTGAATTTGTGCTAGCATTTGTTAGAGCAATCTTTAAAAAATAACAGTGGCAATTTAGAACTCCCCTTCATACAATATTAGTGTATGGAATTTTTAAGGAGGTTAAAATGTCGTTTTATATCAACAACACCAATCCTAACAGACCTGGCCCTATTTGCGGAAATGTTACAAACGGAATTTGCGAAAAGATTTTAATTCAAACAACAAAGGTTTTTGATGCCTGCGTTTGCTCTACAACTGAAACTGGCATCATATTAAATGTTTCCGATTTCTTCCCAGCAAATCCAACACTGCCGCTTACATATGTGTCGGCGGAGAACACACAAAACACCCCTGCAACAATCAGCGACCTTGTGGTTGACAGGCTGGAGACTTGCCCAAATTATGCAAATGTTTCCTTTAATCTGTCAATTCCTGTTACTGTAACATACAGTGATGCCACCGGCGCTCTTGACACGGCTCTTGCAACGCTTACAGTGAGCAAATCGGTAATTTTGTTTGTTCCACAGCCAGCGCTATCGCCTGTTGACATTGTTGCAAGCGGAGTATTCTCCAGCAGAATTGGAACATTTACTGCACCAAATGTTTTCACTGTAACAGGCTGTATTCAGGTGATTATCAGGGTTGTTAGCGTGGTTGATGTGCTTGTTCCATCTTATGGATATCCTGTTTTGCCACCTTGCAAACAGGCACCACAGCAAAGCGCCTGCCCAGGGCTTTCGGATTTGCCAATCTACCCAACGGCAACGGCAATTTCAAGCGCAACGCCACAACTTTAATAAAAAACGCAAAAAAAGAGGCAAAACACCTCTTTTTTTCTTGTAACAAAATTATCTCTTTGAGAACTGTGATGCTTTACGAGCCTTCTTCAAGCCGTATTTCTTTCTTTCCTTCATTCTTGGGTCACGTGTTAAGAAGCCTGCATCTTTAAGTTCTTTTCTGTATGTTTCGTTTGCTTTTACAAGTGCGCGAGCAATGCCGTGGCAAATAGCGCCTGCCTGACCTGCAATTCCGCCGCCATCAACATTAACAACAACGTCAAATTTATCTGCTGTGTTTGTAAGTGCAAGTGGTTGTTTTGCAATTAAAAGCAATGTGTCGCGTTGAAGATATTCGGCAACATCTCTGCCGTTTACGGTAATTTTGCCATTACCTGCACTCATGCGCACACGTGCAATAGATTTTTTTCTTCTTCCAGTTGCAACAAAAGCACCTGTTTTTGTTTTCTTTTCAGCCATTATTCAATCACTCCTTTTAAACTAACTGGTGTTGGGTTTTGAGCCTTTTGCTCATGCTCAGCGCCCTTATATACATGCAATCTTGTGATTTGTTTTCTTCCAAGTGCTGTTTTTGGAAGCATACCTTTAACGGCCTTTTCAATAACTTTGTCGGAAGCAGTTGCCATAAGTGTATCGTAGCCAACTTCCTTTAATCCGCCAATATAGCCTGTGTGCCAGCGTGATTTTTTCTGTTCAAGTTTTTTGCCAGTTAAAACCACTTTGTCGGAATTGATAACCACAACAAAGTCCCCTGTGTCAACATGAGGGGTGTAAATTGTTTTATTTTTACCTGTTAACATGTCAGCAACTTGACTTGCCAACCTACCAAGTGGCATATTGGTTGCATCAACAAGATACCACTTTCTTTCAACTGTAACAGGGTTTGCCATGTAAGTTTTCATTTTTTTCTCCCTTAAAATTTACTTTTGCTTCAAAAACAATTTCCATGGGGCTAACAATAAAAATCGCCTTGAAACACAAGACGACATTATTTTAAACAAAACACACCCATTTGTCAAGCATTTATCACAAAAAAGCAGAAAATTTTTGTTAAATTCTATTCTCGGAATATAGAGAAAAGTTTGGCATATAAATATTTCCATCAAATTTTTCAACTTCAAGTTTAACTTTTTCAATTTCAACATCAGAATCAATTACATTAATAACATTGCTCTCTCCCACAATTTTTGAAATGGACTTATCAACATAGGATAATGTGTATATAGTTTCCATAAAGGTTTTTGTATCTAAGGTTTCTTCACTGGAATTATAAACAATTTCAAACTCCACATCCTTATTGTTTTCAGTTTGGTAAAGGACAATGTTTTTCAAGTTTGTTTCAACAATGCTTGAAAACTCCACAACATCGGCATAAGAGAGAACGTAATCCAAATATGTGCCAAGAATAATAACCTCGGTGTCTCTATTAAATTTATAAGAATTATAATCAACAAAATATTTTTCCTCGCCATTGTCTATATACATTTTGTCGTTGTATAAGTAAACATCCCCTTCAACTCTTGTTGGCGTGGATAACGATGGAACAACAGTTTCCATATCAATAAACATATGGGCATAAACCTCGCCGTTTATATTGCAAACTTCGGCTGAAATATCATCATCTCGTGTAAGTTTGTATCCGATAAATTGAGAAACGACCCCATCTTTTGTAATATATGTATAAAAATCGTTATAAGAAATCGCTTCTTTTTCAATTTTGTCTTTTGATTCTTCCTCTCCGCACGCTACTAGGCCAAAAAGCCCAAAAGCGAACACAAAAACCAAGCAAAGAACTTTTAAAAACTTCTTCATAACATAACCCCTTTTCTTTTTTACATTATAAACAAAAGGCAAAAGAAAATCAAATCTTTTGCCAAAAATATATAAGGTTTAGCCAGCAAAGCCTTCGCTTTGAACTGCGTTGCCACTTTCACGCACTTTGCTTGTGGCAAGGATAAGCGCATTGTATTTTATAACCTCTTTAAAAAGTTTGCTTTTGTTTTCTTTGCTCATAGGCAAATTTTTAAGAGCCTCCACCTTGTTAAAAAGTTTGCCAGCAGTGATTGTCATTATGTATTCTAGCTGCAGAGTGTTTTTGGCATCTTGAAAACTCTCCGCAAATTCAACATCTTCAAGCGAAACAGCATTGTTAAGTGCCAAAACCGCTTGTTTTTCTGCTTTCTCCGACAACACATTAACTTGAGGTAAGCACGCCGCAAAAACCTTGCTTTTTGCAAAGCGATAATCGCCGCCAGCTTCAACATCTGCCAAAATATTGCCAAGTTCACCCTTAAAAAAGTCTGGAACTGGCAACTTTTTTGCCTTTAAAAAAAGTTGATTATATTTGCTTATTAAATACAAAAAGTTAGATTGCGCTTTTGCCAAATCGGCACCCTTTGCGGCCTTTAAATTGCCCTTATTATCAAAATCTAACAAATCGAACATATACAAAAAGTCCATAAAATTCTCCTAAGTATCTTTTTAATAGTTCCATTATAGCACAACCACTTTGTATAAACCAAACATTTTTTTGAATATTTATACATTTTTTATTTAAAAATTTTTCTCTTAACTTTTAACCTTGTCTAAAAAATCTCATGAGTTCATCTAAAAGCCTAATTTTTTATAAATGTTCAGCAAAATTCCAACCAAATAATTGCAAAAGCAAAATTTTTATGCTATAATACCTCTGCCATGTGGACATAGCCGCCAATTTAACGCCCGCCACCAACAACCAAATTCTAAAAAGTCACCAAATCTCCACCATAGACGCGAAATTCAACTTTACACTCAAAAAGACAAAATTGAAAGACTAATGCAACAACCCTTAAAAACAAAAAACGAATTTAACCTCAAAATCAAAGACAAAAATCAACCCCAAAATCACAAAAAACACCAATATGCAGCCGTAGCTCAGCTGGATAGAGCGATCGCCTCCTAAGTGCATTGTATATTGTTTCTCTTAGTGCTTAAAAGCC
>CANQCE010000074.1 GCA_947589655.1 uncultured Clostridia bacterium
AAAATTGAAAATCACCCTCATTGGAGGGGTAGGTGGGAGAGGGAACCGAAAGTTTAGCGGTTAGGCTATGGGGCCCCCGAAAGTGCTTGACACTTTTGGGGAGAGGAACAAACAAGCGTTAAAGCGATACTTTTTGGCCTTTGGGCAAAAATGAGCAAAAACGCAGTTTGTGACGAGGTGCCGTGTCCGCGTTAAGAACTTTTGGTGCCACCCCAGAAAAATTTTGGAGGTCTTTATGAAAAGAAAAATTGCGGGGGGGGGAATCGAGGATTCCGAAAATTAAAAAGCGGGCTTAAATTCACAGGATTGGCAATTCTGTTTCTTTTCACAATCACTTGCAGTTTAACAAGCGTTATACTTGCTGCTCTCACGGCAAACGTGGGTAGCAGTTTTTCTATTTTTTATGAGCCAAAGCCACAAAAAAGCACCACGGTTCTACCAAATTTGACGGAAGATGCCGCACGCTATATGTGGGATGAGAGGCCGGTCTATGGCGGCGACAATGATATTGTTATATTTGACTACTGGGACAACACTGAACTTGTCACAGCACTTTTTGGTGATGGAACTTGGTATCAGATTACAGAAGAAATTGCTAGTGCATATGGATATGTAAATAATGTTGGAGTTTATTATGTGGATGGAAATAGCATTGGTTTGGATTTTGGCTGTTGTTTGTTTTTATCTGATGATGATATTTATGCCCCAGAAGATAGTTCAGATTATTTCGACATTGTGACAAGACATATCCCAGACTGCAAATTGTATCTTAACAATTTTCACACGGAAAATGTTGTAAATGCAACCCAAATGTTCCCTGATTTTTCTTGCGACTTAAACTTAAGCAATTTGGACTTTTCAAAAGCCTCTGGGGATGAAATGTTTTACAGGTGTAAAGGAAAGGTTTATATCAGCGAAAGCCTTTTAAATAATGAAAACATAAACAACCCTGATGCAAATCCTGAACTTTATGAAAGCACGCATGATGAATATGGTCGCATCCACATGACGTCAGGGCAGTGGGATTATAGCCAAGGTATACTTGACGAAACAACGGCGAGCCAGTTTACTTTGCCAGCACTTGATTTGCAAGTTTTTGCAGGGCGGTTATCTCAGGTAAAATTATACAATGATTCTGGCAATCTTAATATGCTTGAACTTGCTATGAATTTGGCATTTGACACTTACACAGCACCCGGAGAATATGTTGATGCAAATGGCAACCAAATTGTTTTAAATTATGGCATGGTGGGTGCTTATTCGGCAATAATGGATGTGATTGGCGGAGGGGATTTATGTCTGTTTAATCAGGATGACATAATTAAATTATATATTACTCTTGGCGATGATAGTGGCATAAACATTGACTATGCTGGCGTTTATGTGCTTTGCAACAAACCAATTTATTTAATCAATGCAAGAAGCACTGATATGAATTATATTCAGCAAACATTCTTAAGTGGGTTTAGGAATGGCAAAAATGAAGGATTTGTTTCAGTGTTTGACAACCTTAATGTTGATTACGCATATTAAAGAATTGGCTTTGCTTATATGCAAACAAAATAACTCAACTGAGTTATTTTTTGTTTTGTTTTTTAATAAAATACAATATGGTCAAGTCTTATCGTTTTCATGGGTTTTATAACAACTTAAAATTTGCATCATCAACGGCTTTTAAAACAAACAAAGTAAAATTTTTTATTCTTCTTGCCTTGATTGTTGTTGCAATGGCAACTGGCGTTTTTGTGGCGATTAAAGCAAAAACCAATTACACGCTTTACAACTTGCGAGAAATTAATGTGGATAGTTTTTATAGCGGCGTGGCGGCATCGTCCTCGGCGTTTCTATCCAGAAGCATTTCTTTGGCTGTAAATGTTGTGGTTTTGGTTGTGCTTTCTTTTTCGCCTTTCCTTTTTCCTCTTGCCAGTGCACTTTTTGTGTTTAGGGCGTATTTGTTTGGCCTAAATTTTGCACTTATTTTTATCTTCTACGGAATTGGCTCGCTTTTCACGGCGGTTATTATAATTTTGCCTTGTGGGCTGATAACTCTGTTTGGGCTTGTGATGTTTTATCTCGTTTTGGAACGCATGAACTGTAATTGTAAAAAGTTTGGCAGGGCAGATTGCAACCGTTTGGCGTTTATATTTTTTGGCTTTCTTGCTTTGATGACAATCAACCTTGTTGAAACCATTCTGCTGGTTTTGTTAAATGGAAAAATTATATTGGTAATTTAAGCGTGGGGGCAACTGGAATTTATAACGCGGACACGGCACAAAGTGCCTAACCGCTAAAATTCGTTTTCCCCACGGACCCCCTTTCGCCTTGCAAAATTCCGCTGGACATTTTGCGGGCGGCTAAAGTGTGTTTTCAATTTTCCTCGCCGAACGCAGTTCTACACTCGAAAAATTGAAAACCATATTTGGATTGAGAGAGTAGGTAGGGCGTTGCAAGGGGCTTCGAAGTGGCTGGAGTGAGTGTGTGCTGCAAGAGGCTTCGAAGATGATTGCTGGGCGATAAGAATTTCCTTTTTTTGCAAGAATTTTAAATTGTATAAATGTTCTTTTTTTGTGGAAACTAAAGAAAAAGAAAGGAGTTTTTATATGAGTAAATTTTTGCAAAGAATTAAGCACGTATCAAAATGTGGTGTATTATGCATATTGGCAGTCGCTATATTTTGTGGTAGTATGCAATGCGTGTGCAACAAAACGGCAAATGCAACAGACGGCCTTGATATCACCAGCAAAAGCGCTTATCTTGTTGAGGCATCCAGCGGTGAGGTTTTGTTTGCCAAAAATGAAACAGAGCATCTGCCAGTGGCAAGCATGGTGAAAATGATGACAATTTTACTTTCGTTGGAAGAACTTGAAGAAGGCAATGTTGAACTTGGCACGCTTATCACAACCACAGAAAACGCTTCCAGCATGGGTGGCTCGCAGGTGTTCCTTGACCCATATGTGGATTATACTTTTGAAGATTTGTTGAAATCGGTTATCATGGCATCTGCCAATGATGCCAGTGTGGCACTTGCGGAATATTTCAACGGAAACGAGAACGCCTTTACTAACAGGATGAACAAGCGAGCAAAAGAACTTGGCATGGTTGATACGCATTATTCAAATTGCACAGGTCTCCCAGCGGCAGAGCAATATTCTTCTGCCAAAGACACATCCATTGTGCTTAAAGAAATTTTAAAGCACGACATTTATCATAAATACAGCACCATTTGGATGGACACGCTTGTTCATCCTTCTGGGCGCGAAACAGAACTTGTAAACACCAACAGGCTTATCCGATATTTTGATGGTTGTGATGGCGGCAAAACTGGCTCTACAAATGAGGCTGGCTGCTGCTTGGGGGCATCTGCAAAACGAAACGACATGAGGCTTATATCCGTTATTGTCGGTGCAGAGAATAGCAAAACAAGGTTTAATGAAAGTGCAACGCTTTTAAATTATGGCTTTAAAAACTTCCAAGCAGAAAAGTTGGTGGATGTAACTTCGGCGATTTGCAATATTCCTGTCAGCAAGGGGAAGGTTGAAAATGTGGATGCTTACGCCACCGAAGATTTTACAGCGGTTGTGAAGAAAGGCGACAATTTGGGCTATGATGTTAGCCTTGAAACCGAGGCTGTTGTTAAAGCACCTGCCAAAATAGGCGATAAGGTTGGAAAGGCTGTGATTACCAAAAACGGCAATGTTGTTAAAGAGATTCCAATTGTGCTTAAAGAGGATGTAAAGCACCTTTCATGGTTTGAAACTGCCAAAGAAATTGTTGAAAAGTGGTAACAGAAAAAATATTTAACAAGAAAAGCGTGAGGGCGCTTTTTTTGTTTTGTTCCATTTTTAGTTGCAGAGAGGCCTTTAAAAGTGATATAATTTTTACGTGGAAAAGGACGGCTTGCAAGAGAATTCGCCAAAAGACATGCTTTTGGGCGATGTAGAAACATATCGTTTTAAGTTGGACAATTTTGAAGGCCCACTTGATTTATTGCTGCACCTTATAAAAGAGGCCAAACTGGATATAGCAACTGTGAGGTTGGCACAAATCACAGAGCAGTATTTGGAATATATGGCGGACATAAAAAATGTGGACATGGATAAGGCAAGCGAGTTCATCACGGTTGCCGCAACGCTGATTGAAATAAAATCCAAGAGCATAATTCCTGCTGAGCAAGAAGATGAGCCAGATGAAGACAGTGACGAGGCGCTACTTTTAAGGCGACTGCGCGAATATGAACTTTTTAAACAAGCAGGCAAAAGTTTGAAAGATATTGAAGATTTGGGCAAACTCTATCGTGCGCCGGGGAAGGAAACTGAAAAAGTTAAGGTCATCATGAAAGATGTGGTTCTGGACCAACTTCTGGAAGCCTTTGCAAAACTTATGACGCGAGAAGAATTGCGTAAGGTTGCACAAGACGAACAGCCAAAAAAGATTGTGAAAGACCGCTTTACCGTTGCAGAGAAGATTATTTCCATCCGCAATTTCGCCAAAGAGCGTAAACGCTTTGAATTTGAAGAATTGTTTGATGACAGCATGACTAAAAGTGAACTTATAAACACTTTTTTGGCGCTTTTGGAACTTTTAAAATTGCAAACGGTTAAAGTTTTGCAGAGTAGTGCATTTGGGAAAATTATTATAACAGCAAGCGAGGTGTAAGATGGAAGCAGATTTGAAAAAAAACTTAAAAGAAATTGTGTTTTCGGTGCTTTTTGTGGCAGGCGAGGGCATTGAGAAATCGTTTATAGCAGAAAAATTAAATATCGCCGAAAAGGAACTTGAAGGGGCGCTAGAGCAACTTAAACAAGAATATTCTGGCGACAAAGGGATACACCTTATCACCTACAAAAACAAAGTGCAACTTGCATCAAATCCGCAATATGCCGACCTCATTGGGCAGGTGCTGAACCCAATTCGCGAAAAGTCGCTCACGCGAGCGGCGCTTGAAACGCTGGCAATCATTGCCTATAAACAGCCAATCACAAAACTGGAGAT
>CANQCE010000075.1 GCA_947589655.1 uncultured Clostridia bacterium
TATAAATCCCCCCCCCGCTTTGTCAAGAAAAATACGCCTTTTTTTATAAATATTTTTATTTTTTTATAAATTTTTTTTGCTTTAATTGTGGAAAACTCGTTTTTTTGCCTAAAAAGTTTACATTTATGAGAAAAATTGGACTTTCTTTTCTATCATTTCGTCAATGCGCGAAATGTAATCTTCAATAAACTTGCAGTTTGGCTGGCGTTCGATGCGGTTTTCAAGGTTAAAAACGCGCTTGGAAATTGCCCCTGCACCAAGGGCAATCACGGAAGATGTGTCCTCCATGCTGTCTATGTTAAAAATGCACACATTGTCATCCCTTTCAAAGCCAACATTTTCCAGGCCCCCAACCTGATTCTTCTGGCGATACATATAATATGGTTTGTAGCCGTTGTCCATAAGCGTTTTTTCGGCGAACTCCACCATTTTGGTGATATCGTTTTTAAATTTAATTTCTTCTCCGCGTATTTGTGCCGCATTTTTGACCGATAATGTGTGAACGGTGATGTTTTGCGGATAAAGTTCCAAAAGCGTGGAGAGTGTGCGCTTGAAGATGCCAAGCCTTTCGCCTGAAAGCCCAGCAATGATATCCATATTCACAACAAAATCGAACTCCATGGCAAGCATATATGCATCCAGCACCTCTTTGTTGGTGGTTTTTCTGCCAATGCGTTTAAGTGTTGCCTCGCAGAAGGTTTGCGGATTGATTGAAATGCGCGTGACGCCGTGTTTTTTTAACACCTCCAATTTTTCGCGCGTGATGGTATCAGCGCGGCCACACTCCACCGTGAACTCGCTAACTGGATATGTGATTTGCGACAAAAGCCTTTCAAGTTGCTCTGAGTTTAGCACTGTTGGCGTGCCACCACCAATGTAAATGTTTCGCACAATATATGCCTTTTCTGCAATAACTTTTTTCACGGCTTCAAGTTCTTTTAAAAGGCAAGAAATATATTCCTCCACTTTGCCTTCCACGGCTTTAAGTTCGCTAGAAATAAAAGAACAATAATTGCACCTGCTTGGGCAGATTGGAATGTTCAAAAAAAGGTCCACAAGGTTGTCATTTTTTATGATGCACTTTTGGTTTTGCAAAATCTTTACCACAAGTTTGGCTTTGTCAGAAGAAACGTGATAATCCCTAACCAAGGTTTCGCCAATAAGGTGCGGTTTCACCTCGCCGCGCTCAATCAAGTCTCGCGCAAACTTGGTTGGCCTAACCCCAGTGAGCGAGCCCCACGGCAGACTTTTTTTACAAATGGAAGAAAGCACCTCGTAAAGATGATTTTTGAAATGGCGTTTTAGCAAACTTTTTTCAATCAGTCCGCCTATATTTTTTGGCAAAACAAACCTTTTTTCAAATTTTTTTACATCATCTCCGCTTCCAACAAGCAAAACGCTCAAAACATTTTGCCCATCTCTGTCCGATTGGTGCTCGATGGAAAAAGGGCAATCCTCCCCTTCAAAAAACAGATTAACAAGGTCCTGCATATCTTTTTCATATTCAGCATTTTGGCACAAAATTTTCATTACTCACTCCTATAAACTCGTCTTACGTGTTTTATATTTTCAAAAGTTTTGATAATGCTTTCCAGTTCCGCTTTGTTAGAAATAAGCACTGCAATCTCAAAAACAAGTTCGTCTTTTACAGGTTTGTAACCATAGCCACGAAGTTTTGTTTTTAAATCTCTTGCAGCATTACTTATGGAATTTATTGCAGCGTTTAAATTGTCCGCATGAATTTTTATGTTTGCAATAAAGTCTGACAGAGCGCTGCCTTGCCACTCGGCCTTGATAAGCCTTTCTGGCTCAAGATATTTCAAATTTTGGCAATTTTTGCGGTGAATTGTCACCCCTCGCCCACGCGAAATGTAGCCAACAATATCATCTCCAGTAACTGGCGAGCAGCAGCCTGCGTAGCGTATCAGCATGCCAGTGTCGCCATCCACCAAAATGCCCTCTTTGTTTTTCCTGACAGTTATCACGTGCTCTGGCAACTCTTTGGCTCTATCTTTATTATACAAATTAATCAGCCTGCCAACAACATTGTTCGCCGACAAACTGCCTGCACCAATTTCTGCATACAACAGGTCAAGTTCTTCCATCATCATGGATTTTGCAATTTCAAGCAAATATTCTTCCTTTAAAATTTTGGAGAGTGTCAAATTTTTTGCTCTAACTGCTTGTTCCAAAATTGCCTTGCCAATTTTAATGTTTTCATCTTTAAGTTGGCTTTTAAAGAAGGCTTTAATCTTTGACCTTGCACTTGATGTTTTAACAAACTTTAACCAGTCACGAGACGGCCCCTTGCTGTTGCTATTGGTTAAAATTTCCACCACATCGCCATTTTGAAGTTTTGTTGTGATTGGAACAAGTTTTCCGTTAATTTTTCCGCCAACGCAAGCATTGCCAACTTCGCTGTGAATGGCATATGCAAAATCCACAATGGAACTGTTAAGAGGAAACTCCATAACCTTGCCTTTTGGCGTTTGAACAAAAATAGACTCGCCATAAAGGTCTGTTTTTAAGGTCTCCAAAAATTCCTCATTAGACAAATTTTTAGAGTTATCCAGCATCTGCCTAAACCAAGTCATCTTTTCATCGAACTTGTTTTGTGCGCGCGATTTTTCTTTGTAAATCCAATGGGCAGCCACACCATATTCGCTGAGTTTGTGCATCTCAAACGTGCGAATTTGAATTTCCAGCGGCCTGTTGTTTTCCACAATCACGGTGGTATGCAAACTTTGATATCCGTTCGGCTTTGGCTCGGCAATGTAATCTTTAACGCGCCCTGCCATTGGGCGATAAATGGCATGAATTTTGCCAAAAACGGCATAGCAATCGTCAACAGTTGGCACAATCACACGCATGGCCAAAAGGTCATACACCTTGCCCAAGGTTATGTTTTTGTTCACAAGTTTTTTATACACGCTATAAAAGTGCTTCTGCCTTGCCTGTATTTCGCCTTTAATGTTAAGTTCGTCAAGCATTTGTTGCAGTTTGGCACGCGTTATATTAAATTGTTTTTCGTTTTCTTCAGTTTGCATGTAAGCATCGTTTTTCAGTTGCTCATACGCCTTGGGCTCTAAAAGTTCAAAGCAAATATCTTCAAACTCGTTCTTAAAATAAGACAGCCCCAACCTCTCGGCAAGCGGGGCAAAAATTTCGCTAACCATTTTAACAAATTTTGCCTCGTTTTCCATCATAGGATTGTGTATCTGTTTAAGGTCATAAAGTATTGTGGCGAACTTGATAATAACAACGCGCATATCTTGGCAAATTGCCACAAACATACGCCTGATATCTTCGGCATCACCGCTTTTTGCCAAAGAGCGCACATCTTTTAAAACGTTGAAAATTTCATAGAATTTTTGCTGGCTTTTTGTAAGATTTTTCTTCTCTGCCTCTGCCTGTTTTGGGTCAACTTTAGAAAATTGAAACAACAAATACGCCACCAACACTTCGTCTTGAATATGATATTCAATCAGCGTGTCAAGCACCGTGGAAAACCTTGCCAGATTAATTTTTTCAACCAGCGAAAGTTCAATTATTTTCTTTTCTTTTTCCGAAAGTTTGAAATTGAAATAAATTTTCTCTAATATTTCTTCTCTCATTTTTTCTCCACAGAATTTTTTAATAAAGTAAGTTTGTTATATAATCGCGAAGCGTTAAGTTCTTTTTTAACATTTGGAACAGCCGAAATTTCAAAAGGCTCACTTGTTTCAATTAATCCCAGTTCTTTAAACACCAAAAAAGCGGCATAAAAAGTGTCGTAATTAACTTTTCCGCGCAATTTGTTGCAGAAAAGGTCATAAAGTGAATAAAACTTCCCACGGCCAGTGAGCGCTTTAAAAACCTTCCCAAACGCCTCACGAGAAAGGTCTATTGCGGCAAAGCGTTGCGTGTCTGGCTGCCTATCCATTGGCATGAAGATTTCTGCCTTTGAAACGGTGGCAAGTTCACTTATAAAGCCCTCGTCAAGGCAAGGCGAAAGAAAAACAATGCGGCTGAAATTTTTTGCCCAATTTATCCCCATTGGCGAAAGCAGCACACTGTTGTAGCCTATGCAATCTTCGTCAAAAATGCCCACATGATAAATGTTGTCTTTGGAATAAGAACGTAAAAAAGAAACAAAATCGTAAGCAGAATAAGCCACAAATGCTGTGCCAAAAGTGCTTCCTTGCGTGCCTGCAACAAACGAGAGCATTTGCTCGTTTGGAAAATATGAAAATTTTGCAGAACGGTTTTCGTCATACAAAAGTTGCCCAAGTTGCACTGGATATGTGTATATATGTGCATCGGGAACAATGTAACTGCCCATGTCAAAATCGCCTACCACGCCGTTTTGCACGCCTTGAAATTCAAATATGAAAGATTTATATCTTGCAAATTTAAGTTCGTCAAACTTTTTTGCAAAATTGAAAAACACCAGTTTTAAATCCCCTATTTTAACATCACAATGTGCAGAAGAATATTTTCTTGGCAAAATTTCCACTTCTTCGGCAGAAATTTTAAAGCGTGGCCGTGGATTGTCACATCCAACCGGTTCCAAAAGTTCCAGTTCCTTCATAAAGCGGTCGGTTAAGTTCTCCTGCTTCACTTCCATGTCATAATATTTTATTGGAATGAAAACCTTGTCACTGACGTGCTCAAATGCAAATGCGTTCACACGATTGCAAAACT
>CANQCE010000076.1 GCA_947589655.1 uncultured Clostridia bacterium
GCGATGAATATGTTACGCTTGTTCAGCGCGCCAAAGATGAGCGTTGGATAGATGTGTTCCCAAACAAAAACAAATATAGTGGGGCATTTAAAAGCGGAACAGAAGGCGTTACGCCAGCAGTTTTGTTGAACTTTGAAAGCAACCTTGAAAGCGTTTTCACGCTGGCACATGAACTTGGCCACGCAATGCACAGTTACTTTTCGGATAAAAACCAACCAATTCAAACCAGCGATTATGTAATTTTTGTGGCGGAAGTGGCAAGCACAGTGAACGAACAGTTGCTTTTAACATACTTGCTTTCAAAAGCAAAAACGGACAACGAAAAAATTGCCCTTTACGATTATTTCTTGAAAAATGTTCGTTCAACAATTTTCAGGCAAACAATGTTTGCAGAATTTGAGCAGTTTGCTCATGAGGAGTTTGAAAAAGAACATCCTCTTTCGGCGGAACTTTTGTGCGAGAAATATGAAAGTTTGAACAATTTTTATCACGGCAAAAAAGTTAAGCAAATTCCGCAAATGAAATATGAGTGGGCAAGAATCCCTCATTTTTATGACAGTTTTTATGTGTATAAATATGCAACAGGCTTTATTTGTGCAATCAAAATTGCAAACAATCTCCGCAAGGATAAAAACTTTGCAAAGAAATATTTAAAATTCCTTTCCTCTGGCTGCAGCACAGACCCAATTTCCCTTTTAAAAATTGCAGACTGCGACATTTCAAAGCCAGAAACGTTTGATGAGGCTTTTGCAATTTGTCGAGAGTTTATTGAAAATTGGAAGAAACTTTTGTAAAACATTTTATAAGAACCTTTAGTGATTAATACCGAATAAAAATACACAACCATGTATAATTATGCAGGGTTTTAAAAATTTTATTTATGCATACAAAAAAGTTTAAAAAATATAATGAATTTATTTGACTTAAACGCGAACTTTTGTTTAAAATAAAAGAGAAAGTGAAAAAGTGAAAAACGATTTTGGTTACAAAATCGACAACACGAAGATAAAGCAAAAATAGAAAAATAAGGCAAGGAGAAAAGATATGAAAAGAAAAATTGCGGGGGGGGGGAATCGAGGATTCCGAAAATTAAAAAGCAGGCTTAAATTTACAGGATTGGCAATTCTGTTTCTTTTCACAATCACTTGCAGTTTAACAAGCGTTATACTTGCTGCTCTCACGGCAAATGTGGGTAGCAGTTTTTCTATTTTTTATGAGCCACAACTTGGCATTGAATTGCCAAGTTTGGATAGCATCATTTATTATGGAGACGCCCTTTCTGAATCTCTTTATTCTCCTACAGAGGAGGTAGTTTTTGATTATTGGGATAATACAACAAGCTTATCCGATGGAATGACATGGAGAGAAGTGGTGGAGTCCAGTGTTGCAAGTGGAGACATATATCCTTGCGAGGGTGCACCAGAGGGGATAACGGCTTATTTTGTAAGGGATGAAGCAATCTTTGTGGTTCTATCTGATAAAGATATTTACGCACCAAAGGATTGCACAAGTTACTTTGATGGGAAAATTCATGAAATGACGAAATGGTATTTTTACAACTTTCATACCAATAATGTAAAAATTGCGGATAGAATGTTTGCAAATCTTGGCGAACGGTGTATGTTAGATTTAAGTAAACAAAATTTTTCAAATGTGACAAGTGCGGAGGGGATGTTTGAAAATTGCATGGCTGGCAAAGTGTTTATCAGTGAAAGTTTTTTGACAAACGAGAATATTAACAACGAAACTTCAAATTCAAATGTTTATGAAAGCACGCACGATGAAAGCGGTCAATATCATATGACCGCTGGCGAAGTTGTGGACGGGAAAATAGATTATTCAAAGGGTAGTCAATTTGTTTTGCCTGCGGTGGATTTTGGATTGCTTTTTGGGGAGGATGAGAGAACAGAAGCGAGTGGGCTTCTTAAGCCTAGTAGATGGTATGTCTATTGGAAAATACATGTCCCCATGATAGATGGTCAGTATTACGATATGGACCCAAGTGTAGGTTATCAAATCAATGGGCTGACTTTTGATACATACACCACACCTGGGAATTATGTTGACTATAAAGGCAAAACGGTGGCAAAAGATTATCATTCAGTTGATCCATTTGGGCAAAGTTGGGATGCTATACCTCCTGCTTTAAGTTTTTATACTTATTATAATACTATACAAACAAATATTGGGTTCTATATAGAAACTCCTAATGTTGATACTGGAACGACAGTTGATTGTAGGATGTATTATCTTTCAGATTCCCCAATTTATGTGATAAATGCGCCTGATTACATTAAAAATGCAGAAAGTCTTGAAAAAATGTATTTGTGGCAGTGGTATGGTGTGAAAGAAGGGGTGGATAAAACATTGTCGGAAAATGTTCATTATGCTTTTAACAATTTGGATTTGAGATTTTGGGGATGAGTTTGTTCCAAATTCTAAAACGTTGTTAGAGAATGAAAAAAAAGCAGACTTATATGGCCTGCTTTTTTCTTCGCTAAACGGACTTAAAAAGTGAGCTTAGGCCTTTTTTAGCCGTTGTTCTGCGAGCCTAGGAAATATCCTATCGCAAAGTATAACAAGTTTTCACCTGAGCGCACTCCGCATGGAAGGGGACATTGCGGATGATTGCACGGTGGAAACGGTGGCTGGCAACCACAACCGCAGTTCTGCCAATTCTGGCCGTAACCTGGGCAACAGTTGCCAAATGGACGCAAATCTTGATAACAACCTGTTTGGTATTTGCACGAGTATTTCATTTGTTTGCCTCCATTATCAGCATATGTGCAATCCAAAATTCTGTCACAAAAGGTGTTGACATTTTTGTTGTTTTGTGATAAAACATAAAAGATTTTGGAGGAATTATGACAAAAATCAATGAAGAAATTGGCAACGCGTTGGTGTTTTACGTTGAAAACATCAGCAAAAACAAAAATCTTGACTACTTTTTTAATCATAAAGAGGGGTGGCAGAGCATTGTGGAGACCATTTTGCTTTTGAATGACGAAGAACTGCTTTCTCCAGTTGTGGACAAAATTCCGCAGTCGCCAGCAGAACAGGAAAAATATAAAGTTCCACTCACAAACCTTATTTTTGAGTGCGCTAAACACGGCTTTGGGCGAACAATGAGGGAAATTTTGGAAAAATATCCAAAACTTATCTTGGAGGTTGTATCTGTTCCGCCTGAAAAATATAATAAAGTTCTTTTTTATGATAGAATTATGCCAACTGTGTTACGCCTTGTAAAAGAACATCCAGAAATTTTGCAAAGCAAAGACGAAAACGGCAATAACGTTTGCCACAGGGCTGCGGAAATAGGCGGCTTTTATGCGATGTATGAACTGGCAAAAAATGACACGCGGCTGGTGTTTGAGAAAAACAACCATGGAAAAACCGCATTGGATTATGTGAGAGCCAGTTGGGGAGAAAAAGACGTTAAAGATATTATAGAAGGTCTCCCAAAGAGCGGTGAAAAATTTAAGGCTGATTAATTTCAGTCTTTTTTTTACAAAAATTTGGCAAAAAAGATGCTTTATGTTAGAATGTTTGTATGAGATTGGATTTGTTGTTGTTTGAAAAGGGGTTGTATCCTTCCAGAGAAAAAGCAAAGCAGGCGGTTCAAAGCGGCAGGGTGAGGGTAAACGGAAAGGTGGCAGAAAAGCCATCGCTGGATGTGGCAGAAAACGCCAAAATTGACGCTCTGCCGTTTGAGTTTGTATCACGCGGAAGTTTTAAACTGCAAAAGGGTTTGGAAGAATTTAACATTTCGCTTAACGGCAAAGTTGTGCTGGATATTGGGGCATCCACAGGCGGCTTTACGGATGTTTGTTTGCAAAATGGTGCGGTAAAAGTTTATGCGGTGGACACTGGCGAGGGACAACTTGCCGAGAAAATAAGAGCCGACAAGCGAGTTATCAATTTGGAAAAAACAAATTATCTAGATTTGGACAAACAAAATTTTGCCGATGTCAATGCGGTTGTAATAGATGTTTCGTTTGTTAGCCTTACAAAACTTGCCGACAAACTTGCAAAAGACTTTTTGGGAAAAGATGTGAACATTGTTGCACTTGTCAAGCCGCAGTTTGAAGTGGGCTTGCAATATGCCAAAAAGCACAACGGGGTTGTGAAAGATGAAAAAATGCGCACCAAAGTGCTGGAAAATGTTTGCGCGCGCTTTGAAAACTTGGGATTTGAAAAACGAGGTTGTATAAATTCACCTATAAAAGGTGGAGACGGGAATGCAGAATTTTTCTGGCTGAAAGGATAATAAGTAATTAATTAACGAAATGTCAAAGAATATTTAAATTTTGCTTGACTTGAAATTGAAAATATGTGTAAAATAAAAGTGAAATAGGAAGGAGATCCTTCGACACAGCCTAGCGGCTGGCTCAGAATGACGCGAAAGAAGTGACTGCGAAGAAAGTTTTAGAGTGCGTCATGTTGAGCCGTGAGCGAAAGCGAGCGTGTCGAAACATCTCCTAAAACTTAGCTAGCTTGACGGACTGTCGTAAAAAAAGCGCAGGAAGAAAACAAATGTTGGAGGTTGTGATGAAAAGAAAAATTGCGGGGGGGGGAATCGAGGATTCCGAAAATTAAAAAACAGGCTTAAATTCACAGGATTGGC
>CANQCE010000077.1 GCA_947589655.1 uncultured Clostridia bacterium
CGATAGGGCCTGTTGCACCTGTTGGGCCAATAATTCCAAATCCTGTTGCGCCAGTAGCACCCGTTGGACCTATTGGGCCTGTTGGACCAATTGGACCTTGCGGACCGGCTGGACCAGTTGCACCGGTTCTTCCAACGGGACCTACAGGGCCTTGTGGGCCAGCAGTGGTGAGCAAAATTGTAGATGCATTACAAGGGCGCCTGCAACCACAAAAAAAGTTATTGTTCAAACTATTTTACCTCCTATAAATTTAAGCTCAATAACATTTTATGGGATTTTCAATTTTTCGCCACTGTGCGCATCACTTAACAACCTTGCTCAAAAACAAATGGTTGAAAAATAATGTTAGAAGAAAAAAACACCAAAATTCATGGTGTTTTTTCTTTTATTTAATGTTTTATTCTGGCTTTTCGTCGGAATTTTTTATTTTTCTCTCTTTGGCATTTGCTTCTTTTTCTTCTTTTGGAACAATTCTTTTAAGGTCAATTCTGCCCTTCTCGTCAACCTTAATAACCTCAACCTCAACGCTGTCGCCAATCTTCACAACATCTTCAACTTTGTCAACATGCTTGTTGGAGAGTTTGGATATGTGAATCATCCCCTCTTTTCCGCCGCCAAGGTCCACAAACGCGCCAAAGTTCATAATGCGCACAACCGTGCCGTCATACACATCGCCAACCTCAACATCTTCGGTGATGGAAAGGATAATTTTCTTTGCTTTTTCGTTCATTTCGGTGTTCACAGATGCAATGTAAACTGTTCCGTCATCTTCAATGTCAATTTTAACGCCAGTTTCGTCAATAATTTTGTTGATTGTCTTTCCGCCAGAGCCAATAACATCCTTAATCTTGTCTGGGTCAATTGTGAAGGTGATAATTTTTGGTGCATACTGCGAAATCTCAGCCCTAGGCTTATCTATGCAAGCAAGCAGTTTGTCCATAATGAACATTCTGCCAATTTTGGCTCTTTCCAGTGCCTCGGTAAGAATGGCCTTGTCAATGCCCTTAATTTTAATGTCCATCTGAATTGCCGTTACGCCTTTTGCAGTGCCTGTAACTTTAAAGTCCATGTCGCCAAGGAAATCTTCCAAGCCTTGAATATCTGAAAGCACAACAACTTTTTTGGATGCCTCGTCTTTGATAAGCCCCATTGCAATGCCGGAAACTGGTGCAGAGATTGGCACACCGCCGTCCATAAGGGCAAGAGTTGAACCGCACACGCTCGCCATTGAAGATGAGCCGTTTGAAGAAAGCACCTCAGAAACTATGCGCAGTGCATATGGGAAAACATCCTCTTTTGGAACAACAGGCTCAAGAGCACGCTCTGCAAGCGCACCATGCCCAATTTCGCGGCGGCCAGTGGCTTTAATCATCCTTGCCTCACCAGTTGCATATGGTGGCATGTTGTAGTGGTGAACATATCTGTTCACTTCTTCGTCATCAAGGCCTTCCAACTTTTGAACATCGCTAACCGTTCCAAGCGTGAGTGCAGAAAGCACCTGCGTTTCGCCACGTGTGAACACCGCCGAGCCGTGAACCCTTGGAAGCAAGCCAACTTCGCACCAAATAGGACGGATTTCATCCAATTTTCTGCCGTCTGGGCGGATGCCTTCGTTCAAAATTCTGGCGCGAACTTTCTCTTTTTTAATTTTGTAAAGCACATCGCCAATCTCGCGAGTTTTGTCTGGGAAAATTTCTGCAAAGTGTGCAAAAATATCCTCTTTTGCTGCCTCCTCGCGCGCCTCGCGTTCATGCCTGTCAAATGTGTCAAGCACATGGTCATACAACTTGTCGGCATACTCTCTAACAGCGCTGTCAACCTCGTCTGGGATAACGTAGTAAGGAATTTTTGGGTTTACAGGCTTGCCAATTTCAGCCTTAATTTCTTTAAGGCGTGCCACAATCTTTTTAATTTCCTCGTGAGCAAACATAATGGCATCCAAAACCACGCTTTCTGGCACTTCGTTTGCGCCTGCTTCAACCATTAAAACGGCTTCTTCTGTTCCGCTAACGGTAAGTGCAAGGTCGCTGCGGTCGCGCTGTTCCTGATTTGGATTGATAACAAATTTTCCGTCAACCAAGCCCACCTGAACCGAGCCTGTTGGCCCAAGGAAAGGAATGTCCGAAATAGACAACGCAAAAGACGAGCCAAGCATGGCAAGTGGCTCTGGGCTAACGTCTGGGTCAATTGAAAGTGCGGTTGCCACAACCACAACATCGTTAAAGAACCCTTTTGGGAAAAGTGGGCGAAGCGGCCTGTCTATCAAACGAGAAACCAGAACGGCCTTGTCGCTTGGCTTGCCTTCTCTTTTCTTAAATCCGCCAGGGATTTTGCCAACTGAATACATCTTCTCTTGATATTCCACAGAAAGAGGGAAGAAATCTTGCCCCTCCTTTGGAAGTTCGCTCATGGTAACATTAACCATAACAACGGTGTCGCCGCTGCGCACCAAGCACGAGCCATTGCTCTGCCCACAAAGTTTGCCAGTTTCAAAAATAACATCTTTGCCGGCAACATTAATCACATACTTTTTGTAATCCATAGTTTTCTCCTAAAACTTTTATTAATAATCTTTTTTATTTTAGCACTAAAAACAAATTTTTCAAAGCAAAATGCTTTTAACAACAAAAAAAAGGAAGAAAAAAACATTTCCTCCTTCCTTTCTTTATTTAATTTCACGAATGTTAAGCTCTTTAATCAACTTTCTGTAGGCTTCGATATCTCTTTCTTTAAGATATTGCAAAAAGCCTTTACGTTTTCCGACCATCATCAAAAGCCCGCGGCGAGAGTGATTGTCTTTCTTGTTGGTTTTTAAGTGTTCGGTCAAGTGATTAATTCTTTCAGTTAAAAGTGCAACCTGAACTTGAACAGAGCCGGTGTCATTTTCACTTTGCTTAAATTTTGCAATGATGTCTTTCTTTTCCATACTTTCCTCCAATTTTTATCCATTTAAAAATGGAATTTTTTATTCCAAAAAGCGAAGCAAAGGGCCTGAAGGTATCCGCAAAACTGCGCTTTTGGTCAATCGACTTTGCAAGTATAACATATCAAACCAAAAATTGCAAGCGTTTTTGCAATTTTTTATTACAAACTGTTTGCAATTTTGGTTAAATTCAAATGCAGAGCAGGGCGGACAGAATAGAGATAGGCGTTGCTTTTAATTTGTATAGTTCTGTAAGTTGCAAGTGGTCCAACAGCCCCAACAACAGCACCATTACCTTGTGGTGCTGAGCGTGTCCAAAAGTAATAATTTTGGCGTTGTTGAGGAAGCGTTTTCCAAAGCCCACGAGGACTGCTATCCGTTGTGCCCTGTAAACCACCAGTGTTTTGTTGACCACCACTTTCTGTAACCGATGGAAGCCAAAGATAATCGTTTTTCCAAGCATCGTTTCCAGTTTTGTCGGTATAACTTGTTGCCCAATTTTCGTTTTCGAAACGCCTACCAGTACTACTTTGTCCATCTTCTTGCCAAGAAACAAATTCTGGGGTCACGATAAAATCTCTTAGTCCGTTTTCTTCCATTGTGAAAAGCGAAAACGGTGAGTTTGGGTTTTGTTGGAATGTTTCAAGCGTGATGTCTGTGCTATCATTGGCTGTGCAGTGTGCATATTCTCCTCCGTTGTTTAAAACAACTGCACTCATGTAACTTGTTCCATACATATTGGATGGATAATCCACATCTAGGCTAGTATTACACCAACCACTTGCCCATGCCGTTGTCCCACCGCTAGAAGAAAAAGTTTTGTCGGTGTCGTATGCTTTTCCACTCAGTTCGCTTGCATCAGCAAGCCAGAGAGTAAGGATAACATCGTGGGTAGCATCTTTGCCCTCGTTTGTGGTTGAAAGGTAAACTGGTATCCATGAATATCCGCCCAATTCGATGATAGGCTCGGATTGCAAACTATTTGCCGAAACGGAGTTTGCGCTTGCGGTGCTTGCTGGGATTTTTTGAAAGTTTGCCAAAAGTTGCTCGGCGGTTTGTTTTTCTTGTGCCAACTGATTTATCTTTGTCATATCTTTTGCGGATACTGAAGAATCCCCAGAGATTTTTTGTAAAAGTTTGTTAATATTGCTTGTATTAAATTTCTTTGTAGAAATATCAAACAACTCAGGGGCTTCGGTTAGGCTGTCCAAGACAAAACTAAAATTGCCCTCGGCTTTGGCGTCTGAGTTTATGTCTTTTAAACTGATGCGAACGGAAACATCCACAATACATTTGGATGTGCCAGCAGCGGTGGCATACACGTCACTTAACGCATTTGCCCCTGCGGCAGCACCAAATTGTGCAGCAGTTGTTGTGTTTGCTCTATAAGATTTTGCATAACTTACAGTAAAGTTAGATGTTTCCAGACCTGTGAGTGTAAGAGAAACACCAAATCCATTTTCGCCAGTGTTTTCAATGGTAAAGTGCATTTCTAAATAGTCTGTGGTTGGATTGTTTATTGTAACATTAGGCTTTTTAGCCTCGTCAAACGATTTTGTTGTGTCTTGTGCCTCATTT
>CANQCE010000078.1 GCA_947589655.1 uncultured Clostridia bacterium
ATACCGACCAAGAAACTGGGCAAACAATCATTTCAGGTATGGGCGAACTTCACCTTGAAATTATCGTTGACAGATTACTGCGCGAATTTAAAGTTGAAGCAAATGTGGGCAAACCTCAGGTTGCTTACAAAGAAACCATCCGCAAACCTGCTCGTGCTGAGGGCAAATTTGTTCGTCAGAGCGGTGGTAAAGGTCAGTATGGTCACTGTATCATTGATATTGAACCTCTTGAACCAGGTTCTGGTTATGTGTTCGAGGATAAAACCGTGGGAGGTTCAATTCCAAAAGAATATATTCAACCAATCAACAATGGTATTGCCGAAGCAAGCAAAACCGGTGTTGTTGCTGGTTATGAAACAGTTGACTTTAAGGTTACCGTTATTGACGGTTCTTATCACGAAGTTGACTCGTCTGAAATGGCGTTCAAAATTGCCGGCTCTATGGCGTTTAAAGACGGTGCTGCAAAAGCAAACCCTGTTCTGCTTGAACCTATCATGAAGGTGCAAGTTGAAGTGCCAGACGATTATCTTGGAACCGTTATGGGCAACCTCACTTCTCGCCGTGGAATTTTGACCGGAAACGAAACAAAACCAGGTGTTCAAGTTGTAAACGCCGAAGTTCCTCTTGGAGAAATGTTTGGTTATGCAACAGACCTCCGTTCTCAAACACAAGGCCGTGGAACTTTCACTATGGAATTCTTGAAATACAGTGAAGTTCCAAGGAATATTGCTGAAACAATAATTGGCGCACGCAAAAAATAAAAGTTGTGATAGTAACTGGAATTTTGTATGAACATAAAAGAAATAAAAACAAATGATTATCTGACAAAATCAAACTTGCCGGCAAGCGATTATGTAATCAACCCTTATGTGGGATGTTTGCATGGTTGCAAGTATTGTTACGCTTGTTTTATGAAAAGGTTTACTGGGCACAACGAAAATTGGGGCGAATTTTTGGATGTGAAAATGTGTGATAAGCCTATAAATATAAACAAACTAAAAGGCAAAACTGTTTTTATTTCGTCAGTAACTGACTGCTATAATCCTGCTGAAAAAGACTGCAAACTGACAAGAAAAATTCTGAACCAGATAAAAGATGCTGATGCCGAAATTGATATAACAACCAAGTCGGCTCTTGTGTTAAGAGATGTTGACATTATCAAAACCATGAAAAATGCCAAAGTTGCAATATCAATTAACACATTGAATGAAAAATTTAAAGATGATATGGACAGGGCAAGCACAATTTCCGAGAGGATAAATGCGCTAAAAACTCTCCACGAGAACGGAATTTACACAGTTTTGTTTATGTCACCAATTTTTCCAGAGATTACTGAGTGGAAAGATATAATAAGGCAAACAAAAGCCTTTGTTGACGAATATTGGTTTGAAAATTTGAATTTGCGAGGCAGTTACAAACCTGTAATTTTAAATTATATACAGAAAAACTATCCGCAGTTAACCAGTATTTACAATTCCATTTACAACCATAACGACCAAACTTATTGGGAAACTTTGGCTTTGCAAATAAACAAGTTTTGCACAGAGAACAAGGTAAAGTTCAAGAACTTTTTCTACCACGAAAAGATACGAAAAAACTGAAATTCCATATTTTTTAGGGTGCTTTTGCCCCAAAATAAGCAAAAAGACACCAAAATATTTTTAAAAAATGTTTAAAAACGCTTTGAAATTGTAAAAAAATATGCTATGATATCATAGTAATTAAGATTTAAAGGAGATTAAACCAAAATGGCTACTGAAAAATTTGACAGAAGCAAACCACACGTTAACGTAGGAACAATTGGACACGTTGACCATGGTAAAACAACCCTTACTGCTGCTATCACAATGTATTGTGCTGCAAAGGGTTTCGCTCAGAAAATGAGATATGATGAAATTGATAAGGCCCCAGAAGAAAAGGCACGTGGTATCACAATCAACACAGCACACGTTGAATACCAAACAGAAAAACGTCACTATGCTCACGTTGACTGCCCGGGCCACGCTGACTATGTTAAGAACATGATTACTGGTGCTGCTCAAATGGACGGCGCAATCCTTGTTGTTGCCGCAACTGATGGCCCAATGCCACAGACAAGAGAACACATTTTGCTTGCAAGACAGGTTGGCGTTCCTTACATTGTTGTATTCATGAACAAAACTGACCAAGTTGACGACCCAGAACTTTTGGAACTCGTTGAAATGGAAATCAGAGATTTGCTTACTGAATATGGCTTCCCAGGGGACAAAACTCCTATCATCAAAGGTTCCGCTTTGAAGGCTTTGGAAGCAGGTCAAGCAGGAAATATTAATGACCCAGCTTGCAAACCTATCCAAGAACTTCTTGATGCTTTGGATTCTTATATCCCAGAACCTGTTCGTGACACAGACAAACCTTTCCTTATGCCTGTTGAAGACGTTTTCACAATCACTGGTCGTGGAACTGTTGCAACTGGTAGAGTTGAAAGAGGTGTTGTTCGTATTAACGATGTTGTTGAAATTGTTGGTATGGGCTCAAAGAAACAAACTGTTGTAACTGGCGTTGAAATGTTCAGAAAACTTCTTGACGAAGGCCGCGCTGGTGATAACATTGGTGTTCTTCTTCGTGGTATCCAAAGAAACGAAATCGAAAGAGGTCAAGTTCTTTGCAAACCAGGTTCAATTCACCCACACACAAAGTTTGCTGCTGAAGTGTATGTTTTGAAGAAAGAAGAAGGCGGACGTCACACACCATTCTTCAATGGATATCGTCCACAATTCTATTTCAGAACAACAGACGTTACAGGAACTATCGAACTGCCACAAGGCGTTGAAATGGTTATGCCTGGCGATAACGTTAAGATGACAATTGAACTTTCAAAAGAAATTGCCATTGAACAAGGGCTTCGTTTCGCTATCCGTGAAGGTGGCAGAACAGTTGGCTCTGGCGTTGTTTCACAGATTATAGAATAATAATGCAAAAAAAAGACCGCAAGGTCTTTTTTTTATTCGCTTTGCTCATGTTCGCTGACGCTCACGCATTATTATTCTGTGGCTACGTCGAACATATGCAAATGCCTGATGGCGCTTGCCTCTGTTCTCCTCGCCATTGAATAACAAATAGGTTCGCATGTTAGGTTATTGTTTTCTTCTGCTGCATGTCATTCTTTTTGTTTCTTGAGTGGCAATAAATTCTGCTTTTTCTTGATTTGAGCCTTCTCTGTCTCCAGCGTAAAGTTTGTTGTGGGTCTGTTGAAAATGATAATTTGACCTTATGGTTAAAAAACGCCTTAATGTGCCTTCATCTATCTTTTCGGCATCTTCTTTAATTTGTTCTTTCTTGTCCAAAATTTCTTCATTTGAGGCATCACCGCAAGTTTTTAAAAACGCTAGGGAATATATATGAAAACTTAGCATATAAACCTTATCTGCCATTTCTTTTGGGATGTTATACAAAATGGCGGGCGTCAATCTGTAAAGCAAATCTTGTGCATAGTTTGAAATTTGTGGAACCATCCCATTGCGGAGAGCGATAATGCTGAAATTCCTTAATTTTGTAATTTCCTCCGAATACATATTTAACATTTCGTTGTTGCAAAGCAAAAGGGAATTCCAAGCATAATACAAGTTTGCATACGCTTTTTTTGAAGTTTCATCATCACTTGTTTCCATAGCCTTGCGGAAAGTCTCTTTAAATTCTGCTATTGTAAATTGTTCGTAATTTTCGTCATCCATTTCATCCATAATTTTTCTCCTAAAAATAAAACTAAGGAAAACCTTAATTTTATTTTATCATATTATTCAAATTTGTCAAGCGTTATTTCATATCTCT
The DNA here is from genome assembly GCA_947589655.1 of uncultured Clostridia bacterium. Taxonomy (GTDB): domain Bacteria; phylum Bacillota; class Clostridia; order Christensenellales; family UBA1242; genus Caccovivens. The sequence goes on from CANQCE010000078.1 coordinate 3,811, forward strand.
TAAAAATGCTTTATAGAACATATATGCATTATATACATCAAGTTTTGATGCCACTTCCCATGGGGCGTGCATGGATAAAAGTGGAACACCAGCATCAATCACATTCATGCCATATTCGGCAAGAATATAGGCGATTGTTCCGCCACCGCCTTGGTCAACTTTGCCCATTTCGGTGAACTGATAAAGCAGGTTGTTGTCATCCAAAATTTTGCGCAGGCGAGCAATATATTCAGGGGATGCATCGTTTGAACTTGATTTGCCGCGGCTGCCTGTATATTTGTTGAACGAAAGCCCAGAGGCAAGGAAGGCATCTGTTTCAATGTTAAATGCACTTGCCCAAGTTGGGTCAAAACCTGCGGTGACATCGCTGGAAATCATGTTTGAGCGTGACAGGCAGCGTTTGAGTTTAAGTTCGCTGTAACTTTCTGATAAATTCAAAATTTCTGCCACAGTGTTTTCAAAAAATCTGCTTTTCATGCCAGTTGCGCCATATGAACCAATTTCTTCCTTATCCACCAACAAGCAAACGGCGGTGCGCTTTGGTTTTTCGCACTCCAAAATTGCTTGAAGTGATGTGTATGCGCATGAGCGGTCATCATGGCCGTAGCCAATAATCATTGA
>CANQCE010000079.1 GCA_947589655.1 uncultured Clostridia bacterium
TGGTTGACTGGCTGACAAACATGGGGGACTGGAACATTTCCAGAAATCGTTTTTATGGGCTTCCGCTTCCGTTCTATGTTTGCGAAAAGTGCGGCAAAGTGCATGTTATTGGCAGTTTGGAAGAACTGAAAAAACGCGCTGTTAAGCCTGAACTTGTGGACAAACTCCCAAATATTCACAGACCTTGGATTGATGATATAAAAATTAAGTGCGATTGCGGCGAAGAACTTTCGCGTATTAGCGATGTTGGGGATGTGTGGCTGGATGCAGGCATAACCCCATTTTCCACAAAAAAATATTTCACTGATAAAAAATTCTTTAAGGAAAACTTCCCTAACGAATTTGTTTGCGAGATGATTGAACAAATTAAACTTTGGTTCTATTCAATTCTTGTTATGAGCGTGGTCCTTACAGGCAAAGCACCATATGAAAGGGTTGTGACCTATCAATATGTGAAAGACGAAAATGGCGGTGAGTTCCACAAGAGCGGCGGAAACACCTTGGAGGCGGATGCGGTTGCAGACAAAGTGGGTGCAGATGTTATAAGATATCTGTTCTCATCTTCCAGCCCTGTGTTTGATATGCGCTTTGGTTTTACGCTCACTGACGAGGCTCGCCGAAAAATATTGGCATTTTGGAATATATACACTTTCTTTAACACCTATGCTGTTTTGGACAATCCAGACATTGCCCATTTCACACCTAAAAAAGCCGATTTGACAATTTCGGATAAGTGGCTGATTGAAAGCATCAACAAATTTGTTGCAGATAGCGATTTAAACTATGCAGATGATAAATCTTTTGTTGTTGTGAAGGATTTTGAAAAACTTGTTGACGATATATCAAACTTTTATATTCGTTCCAACAGAAAACGTTTCTGGAAAGCGGACGATAAACAATCACAACTCACGGCTTATTGGTGTTTGTATCAAGCCATAAAGGCCATTATACGCGTAATGTGCCCAATAACGCCTTTTGTGACGGAATACATTTGGCAAAATCTTGTGCGAGAGTTTGAAAAAGACGAGGCGGAAGCAATTATGCTTGCAGGCTATCCGACCAAAATTTATAACCAAAGTTTTGAAGGTATTTTGGAAGAAACCGCTGTTGCGCGTGATATTATGTCAACCGCTCAGCGTCTTAGAAACGAACAGCAGATAAAGGTTAAGCAGCCACTTCGCACAATGTTTGTTGCAGGCGGTGAAAGAACCTCTGCCGTGCTAAAAGATTTTGGAGAGATAATAAAAGACGAACTTAATGTAAAAACTTTGGAAGAAGTTTCAGACGATAGCAAATTTAATGATGAATTTCTTTCCGTCAACTTTAAAAAGGCAGGGGCAGTGCTTAAAGGTGATGTTCAAAAATTGAAAAATGCTCTGGCTGCACTTGGCGAAGACGAAATGAAAAAGGCCGTTAGCGGTTTTAAAACAGGAAAGGTGACAATTGGCGAATTCAACTTGGACAGCGACCTGTTCAATTTGGAAAAGAAACCAAAAACAGACTTTGTTATTGCTCATGAAAATGGAAACACCGTTGTTCTTGATATCACGCTTGACGAAGAACTTGTGCTTGGAGGTTATTTGCGAGAGTTCATTCGTGGGCTTCAAGTTCTAAGAAAAGAGGCAGGTTTTGCAATCGATGACAGAATTTACGCTTATTTTGAAACCGCAAATGACGACCTTGCAAAAATGCTTTACAAATTTATGCCAAAAATTAAACAAGAGGTTTTAATTGTTAGAGCAGTTGAAACTGTTGAGCATCCAGACATTGAAAAAAACATAGAGGTTGGCGATAGTTTTATCATCTGCAAACTGCAACTGGCTAAAGGCTATCACAACTGATAAAAGGGAGAGCAAAAAAGAAAAGTTATGAGAACTACTGACAGTTGGAAAGATTACAAGGTTATTGCCACAGGTGACGGAGAAAAATTGGAAGATTGGGCTGGGGTTAAACTGCTTAGACCTGACCCACAGGTCATTTGGCACAAAAACCGTGATTTGAAAAAAGGCGTGGATGCATTTTATGAACGCTCTGGTGGCGGCGGAAAGTGGCATTTTAACAAAAAAATCCCGCAGCAGTGGAATGTTGCTTGGAAAGGGTTAAAGTTTATAGTGAAGCCAATGGGCTTTAAGCACACAGGGCTTTTTCCAGAGCAGGCAGTTAACTGGGAGATGATGCAAAAACTTATCAAGGATGCCAAACGGCCGATAAAAGTTTTAAATTTGTTCGCCTATACTGGGGGTGCATCCATTGCTTGTGCAAGCGTGGGGGCGGCGGTGACACATGTGGATGCCAGCAAGGGCATGACAGAGCGTGCCAAGGAAAATGCGAAATTAAACAATTTAAACAGCATAAGGTTTATTGTTGATGACTGTGCAAAGTTCATTGAACGCGAAAAACGCCGCGGAAATAAATATGATGCCATTATAATGGACCCTCCAAGTTATGGCAGAGGGCCAAGCGGCGAGATGTGGAAGTTAGAGGACAATTTGGCAGATTTTGTGGCTCTTACAAAAAGCGTTTTGAGCGAAAATCCACTTTTTGTTTTAATAAATTCTTATACAACTGGTTTGCAACCAACAGTTATTGCAAATATACTTATCAGTGTGTTTGGCGCAGGCAATGTGGAAGCGGACGAGATAGGACTTTTAAGTGAAGAAGGACTTGTGCTTCCTTGTGGGGCAAGTGGGGTGAAAATATGGAAAAACTAAATGTGCTTTATGAAGATAATCAAATTATTGTGGTATTAAAACCGCAAAATGTGCCAACCATGGCAGACGAAAGTGGCGACTTGGATTTGCTTACCATGGTAAAGGCTTACATTAAAGAAAAATATAACAAGACTGGCGAGGCTTTTGTGGGCTTGGTGCACAGGCTGGACAGGCCAACAGGCGGCATTATGGTTTTTGCCAGAAATTCAAAGGCAGCCAAAAGGCTTTGTGAGCAATTTGCCACGCATGATGTGGAAAAAACCTATTATTGCATAACCGAGGGTGTTGTTAAGCAAAAAAGCCAAAATCTTGTGAACTATGTTAAGAAGAATGAGAAAGAAAACATTGTAAAAGTTGTGCCAATGGGCGAAAGTGGGGCAAAAAAAGCGGAACTTGTGTATAAAGAACTTAAAAACAACGGAAAAAACAGTTTGTTGGAAGTGAAAATTTTAACAGGAAGAAGCCACCAAATCCGCTTGCAACTATCTAATATTGGCTATCCGCTTGTGGGAGATGTGAAATATGGAAAGCAAACTGGCAGAACAGGCAATCTTGGGCTTTGGGCTGGCAAACTTTCATTTGTGCACCCAACCACAAAAGAGAAATTGACCTTTTTGGCTTGCCCAGAGGACAAATTGCCATGGAATAAGTTTGAAATGGCAAAATATTTTGAAAGATAATTGAAAGGAGTTGTTTTATGAAAGAACGTTGTCAAATTGAAGAAAAATACAAATGGGATTTAACCAAATTCTGCGCAAGTGATGAAGATTTTTATGTTTTACTTGAACAAATTGCAAAATATGCAGGGCAGTTTAAAAAATACGAAGGCAAACTTTCAGATGACAATACGCTTTTAAAATATTTAAATTTTAAAACAGAAGTTTGCAAAGAGGCTGGCAGAACTTGCTATGCTTTTCTTCGTCAGTGCGAGGACCGCGGAGACAGAAAGGCCAACGATATGGTGGAAAAACGCAGCATGATTTTGGCAAAACTCTCTTGCGCTTTAACGCCGCTTGAAACCGAAATTGACAAATTCTCTTTTGCACGCCTTAAAAGTTTGCAAAAAAATGCCAAATTTAAGGTGTATTCCAGATATTTTGAAAGCATAATCAGGCACAAAAAGCACTCTCTTTCCAAAAAAGAGGAGATGTTGCTTTCAAATTTAAGCGAAACCTTTGGCAATCATGAGGATGTTTATGACAAATTTAATGATGTTGACCTTCAATTTGGCGAAATTCTGGATAGCAAAGGCAAAAAACATGAACTGACGCAAAGCAAGTTTGGGCTTTATGCGGAAAGTGAGGACAGAACCCTTCGAGAGAACACTTTTAAGCAAATCAACGGAAAACGCGGAGAGTTTATTAACACTTTATCTGCAACTTATATTGCCTCTGTAAAGGAAGATTGCATTTTATCTAAGGTGAGAAAATACAAATCGGCACTTTCGCAAGCCATTTATGCAGAGGAGGCGAGTGAAGATGTTTACAATTTGCTTATAAAAAAGGTGCATGAAAATATTGATGTTTTGCAAGAATATTTTGAAATTAAACGCAAAATGCTGTCGCTTAAACAATTTGCCATTTATGATACTTTTGCACCAGTGAGCAAGGACACGAAAAAATACACCTACGAAAACGCCATTGAACTTGTTAAAGAGGCAACCGCCGTTCTGGGCGATGAAAATGTTA
>CANQCE010000080.1 GCA_947589655.1 uncultured Clostridia bacterium
ACCGCTGTGATAAATGCACCCCAATCTATATAAATACTTTTTGTCAGGTCAACAACCTCTTTGCCCAGGGCATCATCCCAAACCATAACCTTTTTAAGATATGTGTAGGCGTTTTCAAGTCCGCCTGTTCCAGCAAGTGCAAGGTTGATGAGCGGCATTAAAATTTTGTTTGTAAAGGCCGTTACAATTGCACTGAACGCACCGCCGATAATAACGCCCACGGCAAGGTCAATGATGTTACCTCTTGAAATGAACGCCTTAAAATCGGCAAAAAACTTTTTTATTCTTTTCATTTTTTCACCTCTGTTTTAATTTTAGAATAAAACAAGAAAAAAGGCAAATAATTTGACAGTGTTTTGAAAATTTTTTAAGTTAAATTATCCAAAATTCATTGGCTAAAAGAAATTTTGCGTTCTTGGCTACAAAACCCAGAAATTTCCTTGACAAAAAAATTTTAAAATGTTAACATTTTAGCAACCATATAGAGTGTGCTAGGGACAAGCCCGTTGACCACACAGCAACCTGATTTTTTAAGGTGCTAATGCTTGTGCGATGGTTTGATTTAAACTTTAATCCATCGCTGCCGATGGATTTTTTTTAATCTTCAAACAAGCCTAGTTACATTCTGTGTGGTGTTTAGGCTTGTTTTTTTGAATTTAATCAATGTGGCAAGAATTGATTTTTAAGAATTATAGAAAAATTTAAAAAAGCGGCAAAAAAGTGAAAAAGGAGAAGATTATGAAAAAAATTATAACAAGTGAAAGCGTGAACATTGGGCATCCAGACAAAACATGCGACTTTTTGGCAGACGCATTTTTGGACGCAGCACTTTCGCAAGACAAAAACTCGCAAATGGCTGTGGAGTGTGCGATAAAAAACAACAAACTGTTTATCTATGGCGAGGCGACCACAAAGGCAAAACTCGACTATGACAAAATTGCAAGAGAGATTTTGAAAGACATTGGCTACAAGGCGGATTTTGAAATTGTGAAGGAACTTTCCGTGCAAAGCCCAGAACTTACAAAAGCCGTTGTCAAGAAAAAACTTTCCGCAAATGACCAAGGCATTGTGTTTGGATATGCCACAAACGAAAGCGATGCATACATGCCGCTTCCAATTTTGATAGCGCATGAAATTATGAAACAATATGAGGCGTTCAGGCAGAAAAACAAAGGGGAGTTTTTTGCGGATGCAAAGTGCCAAGTTTCTATTGAATACAATGATGATGTTCCAGAAAAAATCCACACCATTTTGATAAGTGCCAGCCACAGCGAAGGCGTTAAAAATTTGAAAGAGCGTATTTTGCAAGGTGTTTTGCTGCCTGTAACCAAAAAGCACAAAAATTTGGACAAAGGAGACATTAACTTTATTATCCAGCCAAGCGGAAGTTTTACAATTTGGGGTTCATTTTCTGACAGTGGCTGCGTGGGGCGTAAAATTGTGGTGGATACCTATGGCGGTGCTGCAAAAGTTGGCGGCGGCTGTTTTTCTTCTAAAAACGCCACAAAGGTGGACAGAAGTGGCGCATATTATGCGCGTTATGTTGCCAAAAACCTTGTTGCCAATGGGCTTTGCGACCGTTGCGAAATTGAGGTTTCGTATGGTGTGGGTTTGGAAAAGCCTCTTTCGCTGAATATAAACACTTTTGGAACAGAAAAAGTGGCGATAGAAAAAATTTATGATGTTGTTAGGCAAAACTTTGATTTTTCACCAGACAACATCATAAAGGAGTTGGATTTGTTGCGCCCAATTTACAAGCAAACTGCCTGCTATGGCCACTTTGGCAACCCAAGTTTTCCTTGGGAAAAGATAATTCATTTACAAATCAACACTTAAAATAAGTTCAAGGCTTGGCATAGGATAAGTTTCGTCCAAAAAATAGTCTGAAATGTAACGGCGATATAACAGATACATATTTTCGCCTTCTGTATATGTTAAAGTGTCCTCGTAGGTGTTGGATGCCACGCTGTCCCTTACCATATATGTGTAGTCAGCCATAACCTCGGTTATTTGCACCCTAAACAGCACCAATTTGCCAGTTGTAACGGTTATAACCTCTTGAACGCCGCTTTCAAGTTCCACCCAGTTCGCCTGAGAAACATCGTCTGAAACAGAATCAACCACCGCATAGCAAACTGCTGGAACTTTTTCACTGAGAGCAAAACTGAAACTTATGCCAACTTGCTTTCTGTTCATTACAAAATTTTTAAATTCCCAATGGCAATCCACGCTTGCCGTGAACAAAATTTGGAACTTGTCAAATTTTTGGCTTACTTCGTTATATTGCGCCTTAAACACTGTGCCGTCATCGAACACCTTTTCAAAATCTTGGGCAGAGGCTTCTTTTAAAACGTCTTTCACGTTGAAAACAAAGTTTTCGTTAAGATAAATGTCATAATCATAGATGTCATATCTTGAAATATAATATCCGTCGTCTAGCATTTTATATCCCCAAGCAAGTGCGTTCTTTCTGCCAGAAAATGTTAGTTGCTCGCCATTTCCGTTTATGTTTAATACGCCAAGTTTTTCGCCATTTTCATCCACCTCAAAAATTTCAGGTTCAATAAGCAACCTCCCTTCGTCTTCAATGGACTGTGCCGAAACTACGTTGGTTGGCTTGATATATTCAATTCCTGTAACAGATATAACATAGTTTTCTGTTTCGCTGCCTGTTTTGTATGGCGTTAGCCCTTTATCTATTAAATATGTAACCTCATTGGCGTTCCCTTGTTCAGCCTGCGGCAACAACTCTGTTTGGTTCAAATAAACCTTCATATTGTCATAATTAGCAGATTCCGCATCCAAAAGCTTTTTAATTGTAACAACATTTTGCGTTTCAATGCTGCTGGTTTCGTTTTGCAATTCCACTTTGTATGTAAGGTTTTCTGCTGGAATATCAAACTGATATTGCTGGCACTGCAAATTGGAAAAATCGACCAAAATTGTGTTCTCCTTTGTGCCGCCAACATCTTGCAGTTCAACTGTGTATAGCCCAGTTCCAGAACTGAAATAAACATTTTTTAAAGGCTGATTGTCTTCGCCTTCCGCCGCCGCTTTTAGCATGAAAGGAGAAGACGGCGTTACATTGTATGGGTTGCCGCTGTCAAACTTAAACCAAAACATTCTTTCAAAGTTTTGCCCCTGACCGTAAAGTTCAAAATCAATACTCTTGTTCTGCTGTAAGAAATCATAAAAATTAACAAAATCTTCTTCGTTCTGCGTTGTGCTTATGCTTGCGCTTTTAAGCCTTTCCACTGTTGTTTCGTCATCCATGCCAGAGGCTTCAAACTTAAACGAGTTTTTATATTTCGCCGCACCGTCCACAATAATGTTTTGGTCTTTATCCACAAGTGGCAACAAAAAGTATCCATAATATAAATCGCCGTCCATATCAAGCGAGTTGAATGTTGTTAAAACCTGTATTTGCTTGCTTTGCCCATTAACTTTAACATCCAGCCCAGACAAATCCACACCAAAACCCGTTGCATAAAATTCCACGCGAACATTGGTGTTTTTTTTAACCTCATACTTGTTATCGGTTGGGACAATTTCGGTTTGCGTGCCGTTTTCAACACGCTTTATCACGGTGTAAACAAGTTCAGGCTGTGCACAAGAACATTTAATGAAAAAACTTGACTGCCCACAAGCACTCAAAAAAACACCGCCCAAAAGCATGCCAACGCATACAAAGCAAAGCAGCAAAAGTTTTTTCATCCGCCCTCCGTTTAATTTTATTTTATCACAAACAAACAAATTTACAAAACAAAGCACAAAGAAAATAGCATAAAATTTATTGTAAACAACTGCAAAAAAAAGTTGACATGAAATTTACAAAGGTTTAAACTTTCATTAGTTAAACCGTGGAAGGAGGAGAAGATGAACATTTTTAAAAAATCGTGGTGCAGGATTTATCAAGTGGCAATGCGTGCCGTTCTGCCAGTTTTGCCATACAGAGAGCCTAAACTTTTAAAGGATTATTCTGCGCTGGTGGAGGTGCTTAAAAGCAGCGGAAAGAATAGCGTTTTGCTTGTCACCGACAAAGGAATACGCTCTCTTGGCTTGACAAAGGCCTTGGAAGACGCCATTCAAAACTCAGGGATAAAACTCTGCGTTTACGATAACACCGTTGCCAACCCAACCACAGCAAATGTGGAAGAAGCACTTTCGCTTTACAAAAAAGAAAACTGCGATTGCCTTGTGACATTTGGCGGCGGCTCTGCAATGGACTGTGCCAAGGCAACTGGGGCAAGAGTGGCAAGGCCAAAGAAAACGCTTGGGCAAATGAAAGGCATTTTAAGAATAAGAAAAAAACTTC
>CANQCE010000081.1 GCA_947589655.1 uncultured Clostridia bacterium
CCCTCGCTCGCCAGCCACCCCTTGTGGCCCTGGAACACCTTGCAGCCCTTGTGGACCCTGTGGTCCCTGCGGACCCGCTGGCCCTGCAATACCTTGCAAACCCTGTTCTCCTTGTGGACCAACATCTCCTGGCGCGCCCTGCAGCCCTTGCGGACCTTGCTCTCCTTGTGGTCCAGTGGCACCTTGCGGAATGAAGATGTCAAAATAATGAACTCTGCCCACGGATGTATCGTCAATATGGGCAGGGGAGGCAGCATCCACAGTTTGAACGCTGTTTATTATCAGCCTTTCGCTTGACCCAGCAGGTCCGGTTGCACCAGTTGGTCCTGTGGCCCCAGTTGCCCCAGTTGCGCCAGTTGGTCCGGTTGGCCCATTTGCAGGCCCTTGCGGCCCAGTTGCACCAGTAACTCCGGTTGCACCAGTAGCACCAGTAGGACCGGTTGCACCGGTGGGGCCAATTCTCCCCTCTGGCCCAGTAGCGCCGGTTGCGCCAGTCGGCCCAGGGATATTATTAATTCTTTCAATAAATTGTGGCTGAACTGTTTGGCGACAGTTCTCTTGCCTTGGTGGATTGCAATAAAAGTTCATATTTTCCTCACAGAAAAATCTTGGCATTATATAGTCTTTTATATGAAAAAATGTATTTTTTTGCCAAAAAACTTCATTTTAAAGGAAAAATTTGATATAATTTTGCTATGAAATTTTTTGATTGTGTATATGAACTTGTAAAACAAATTCCAAAAGGCAAGGTTACCACATATGGAGAAATTGCCAAAGCGGCAGGCAACAGGCGTATGGCACGCCAAGTGGGCTGGGCACTTCATGCAAACCCACATCCAATTGTTGTTCCATGCCATAGGGTTGTAAATAGGCAAGGTTATTTAAGTGGAGGTTTCGCTTTTGGCGGCATTGAAAAACAAAAAGAACTGCTTGTCAAGGAAGGAGTTGTGGTTGACAAACAAAGTTGCGTTGACCTAAAAACCTATGGCTATAAATTTGAAAACATAGGCAAATAGATTTAGAAAGCCTTTCTAATTGTTTCAACAGGTTTTTGTTTAGAAACAGACCAAATTGGGATGATGGCAGATATCGCGCCCACAAGAATACTTAATGCCAAAATTATGCCAACTTGGCGCATGCCGAATGCGGCAAGAGGAATTGCAATGTTCAAAATGTTTGAAAGGAACATATTTACAAAAATGCAGCCAATTGCCGAAATTGCGGAAGCAAAAACTGCGTTAATCAAGGCAAGCACAACGCTTTCCACAAGAAACATTTTCAAAATGTCAATGCCTCTTGCACCAAGTGCACGCAAAATTCCAATTTCGGTATATTTATTTTTGATACTTGTTGAAATAAAGTTATAGAACATAACCACGCTGAAAACAGCAAAAACTGCCGAGACAATCAAGAACAAAATGGACAGCCTTGAAAAGAAATCGGTGTTAGCCCTAACTGTTGCAAGAGCGCTGTTGTTTGTGCTTAAGAAAAGCCCTCTATCGTTCAGCAAAAGCGCTGTCAGTTTGCCAACATCGCCCTTTCCAAGATTTGTTGCAAGAAAAGTTGTAAATCTGCCTTGCAAAATGCTGATGCCCAATTTATTTAAACCGGTTGTTTCCATAATAAATGAATTAACACCTGTCAGCCCAGTATAAAAACCAACAATTTTAAATTTGTATTGATTTCCAACTTCTTTTATAGGGTTTCTGCTGGTATCAAACTTTTTGGAGACAAAAGTTCTTGCAAAAATGCTCTCAGTCCGTTTAAGGCCGTCTATATCATGTTGCAATGTTTCCAAGTTGGATATAATTGCCTGCAAATTTTCAATTTGCTCTTGTGGAGTGCCATTTTTTAATCTGTCCAATTTCTCTGTTGTCTCCAAAGCAAGTAGGCGATGCTTCTCTTTGCTAGAATTTGTGGCATAAGTCATCAGTTCAATAATTTTATCGTTATAGAAATCTTTAAACTGGCTTAAATCCACCAAAATTTCATTTTCGCCAAGTTCAGTTTGGGTTTTATCAAGAAAGAAATAATTGCCAGTTGAGTTCTTTAATTCCGCAAAATCGTAAAAAGCCGTTGCCGTTGTTTCTATTGTAGAGTTGTTTTCGGCATTAAATTCAAATGAATATGCCGAATTTATATATTTTGTTAAAGTTCTGTAAGACGAAATTGCATTTTGGCTAAATCCCGGCTTGGTAAAAAGATACAAACAAAAACTGTTGTTAATGTAATTGAGATATTCGTTTTGCTGCAAACTTGTTGCTTTTTCAAACGCTTCAGGGTCTTTTAGCCAATCAAAGCGTTTGTTAATTTTTCCAGTGTTGACAATTCCCACAATTTTATAGGTTTTCTTTGTGGCTGTTGTGCCTAAAGAAAGAACAAGGCAGTTTTGTTCGCTTTCCAATTCGGTTGCAAGTTCCTCTATGCTTTCTGGCATAACAAGATTGTTGTTTGCATCTCGATATGTATACCACCAGTTTATCATGCAGTTTGCAAAATATTCAGAAATGGCAACCTCATCATAATTTTCAGGCAGCCTGCCTGCAAGCATGGAAAATTTATAAGAATTTAAGTCTTTCTCATCAAATTCAACCGCACCAATAAGTTTTTTGTAATAATAATAGCGGCTTATTTTATAAGGATTGTTATTTGTAAGTTCGGTTGGAACAACGTTTGAACCAACATAATATCCGTCATAAACACCTTTCACATTGTAACCTGTGCGAGAGTTAAGCGAATTTATTAGCACATCCCCACCATGTATTGCATAAGAATTGCCATTTTCCTCTTTTATGTTCGCAGTTATTGTGGTTGAAGGGCTTAAAGATGCTCGCAGCGTGTTTGCTGTTAAACGGTCTTCTTCATAAATTGCAAGGCTGTCAAAAATTCCAAAAATAGCAAAGGCAATGGCACATAAAACAATGGTGACAGTCAAGCGGATTTTCTTGCTGCGCAAAGTGTTTACGCCAAGTTTTAAAGTGTCCCAAAGCCCCATATGAGTTCTGATAAATTTGGTGTTTTGATATTGTTTTGTTTCCACCTTGCCAGTGTTTTTTCTGGTAACATTAATATTGTCTGTAACAACAACATCTTTTCCGCTGGCAACGGCTTTTCGCACGTTTTCAAGTTCGGTGTCATTAAGTTTTGCGCCGCGTCTGATGGCAAGTTGACCATTGTTAGACGCCAAGTTGTCCTTCATTTTTTGGTCAACTTTAATGGTTATATCGCTTTCAATGTGCCCATCTTCCAAATTTATAATTCTGTCGGCAAATTTGTCGGCAAGTTCAAGGTCGTGAGAAACAACAATCACCAACTTATCTTTGGAAAGTTTTTTCAAAAGGGTCATCACTTGAAGGCCATTGGCTGTATCCAAAGCGCCAGTTGGCTCGTCTGCCATGATAATTGAAGGGTCTTTAATCAGGGCGCGTGCAATGGCCACGCGTTGACGCTGCCCACCAGAAAGTTCCTGTGGTTTTCTTGGAGATATGCCCTCCAAATCCACTTGTTTTAAAATATCATTAATTTCTTCTTTGCCAATTTTTTTGCCTTGCAATTCTGTGGCAAGAGAAAGGTTCTTTTCAATTGTCATGTTGTCAAGCAGGTTGTATTCTTGAAAGACAAAACCAATATATGTATTGCGATAACTGTCAAAATCGGACTTTGTAAAATCTTTTGTGCTTTTGTCTTTAATAATAATTTCGCCTTCTTCAAAGTTGTCCAGCCCACCTATAACATTTAAAAGAGTGGTTTTTCCAGAGCCGCTCTTTCCAGTTACAAAAACCAGCCCTGTTTCTTGAAAAACAAGGTCAATTTTGTCAAGGGCATGAACATCTTGGCTTTTAGTTTTATAAATTTTTGAAACGCCTTTTAATTCTAACATATGGCTTAACCTCTTTTTATAAAATTTAAAAACTATTTTTAATTTACCACAAATTTTATAAAAATAAAAGCAATTGACAAAAAAAGGAATAAATTTTTTAATCTAGTTGTTAAATTTGGGAATATATGTTATAATAAAATTTGATTGGAGTTTGTAATGAATAAAGTTTTAAAGTTTATTTGTTCAATATTATTAATACCAATAACAGTGTTATCGGGCTTTTTCTGTTTGTCTGGTTGCGATTTAATAAGTATAGACTGGGATATAGACGATGGCTTTGATACAGAAGACTATGTTCCGCCAGACTATGTGTTTGACATTTCATCCACGGCCGACAAAATTACGGTAACGTTGCAAGGCGTTGGCGAACTTGGGCAAAC